>JAFOZC010000253.1 GCA_017391305.1 Oscillospiraceae bacterium
CCTTTGGCTTAGATGGGATTATTTCAGGAAGCTGTGGAGCTTTGCCACGGATTCCTTGGCATCGCCCAGCATCAGCAGAACATTGTCTGCGGAGTACAGGGGATTCTCTACACCTGCGTAGCCGGGCTTGGTGTCGAAGTTACAGAACACAGCCATGGGAGCCTGCTCTACGTTCAGGATGGGCATGCCGTAAATGGGAGTGCCTTCTGCGGAGTTGGCGGCAGGGTTGGTAACGTCGTTTGCACCGATGACAATGGCAATATCGCAGGAGCTGAAGTCGTCATTGATGTCTTCCATCATGAACAGCTTCTCGTAGTCAATGTCGGCCTCGCAGAGCAGAACGCTCATATGACCGGGCATACGGCCTGCAACGGGATGGATGGCGAATCTTACCTCTGCGCCCTTCTTTTCCAGAGCGGAGGCCAGATGAGCGACCTCACCCTGTGCCTGGGACAGAGCCATGCCGTAGCCGGGGACAATGATGACCTTCTTGGCATTCTTCAGAGTGTCGGCAACCTGAGCCTCACCCAGCTTTGCCTCTGGGGCGGGGGCAGTGGCAGAGGTGGCGGCGGCCACGGGAGCGGACAGCAGAGCCTCCAGCTTGGAAACGGAAGCCTTGGCATCGCCCAGCATCATGAGCACCTTGTCAGAGGAGTACAGGGGATTTTCCACACCTGCGTAGCCGGGCTTGGTGTCGAAGTTACAGAACACAGCCATAGGAGCCTGATCCACATTCAGAATGGGCATGCCGTAAATGGGAGTGCCCTCTGCGGAGTTGGCGGCAGGGTTGGTAACGTCGTTTGCACCGATGACAATGGCAATATCGCAGGAGCCGAAGTCGTCGTTGATGTCTTCCATCATGAACAGCTTCTCGTAGTCAATGTCGGCCTCGCAGAGCAGGACGCTCATGTGACCGGGCATACGGCCTGCAACGGGGTGGATGGCGAACTTGACCTCTACCCCACGGTTTTCCAGAACACTTGTCAGGTGAGCGACCTCACCCTGAGCCTGAGACAGAGCCATGCCGTAGCCGGGGACGATAATGACCTTCTTGGCATTCTGCAGGGTCTGCCCTACCTTGCCTTCGGTCAGGCCTGCTTCTACAGCAACAGGGGCGGCAGTGGGAGCGGTCTTGACGGAAGCGGAGAGGAAGCCCTCCAGCTTAGCAACAGAAGCCTTGGCATCTCCCAGCATCATAAGAACATTGTCTGCGGAGTACAGGGGGTTCTGCACACCTGCGTAGCCGGGCTTGGTGTCGAAGTTGCAGAATACGGTTATGGGAGCCTTCTCCACGGAGAGGACGGGCATGCCGTAAATGGGAGTACCCTCTGCGGTATTTGCCGCAGGATTGGTAACGTCGTTTGCGCCGATGACGATAGCCAGATCACAGGAAGCGAAATCATCATTGATGTCTTCCATCATGAACAGCTTCTCGTAGTCGATGTCGGCCTCGCAGAGCAGGACGCTCATGTGACCGGGCATACGGCCTGCAACGGGGTGGATGGCGAACTTGACCTCTACCCCACGGCTTTCCAGAACGCTTGTCAGGTGAGCGACCTCGCCCTGAGCCTGAGACAGAGCCATGCCGTAGCCGGGGACGATGATGACCTTCTTTGCCTTCTGCAGACAGGCGGCAACACCGTTCTCGTCCAGCTTGGCTTCCTTCTTCTCTACCACAGGAGCGACCTTCTTCTCGGTCTTAGCCTTGGAGGCAGCCACAGCAACAGGGGCTTTGGCAGGGGCAGCGGTGGTCTTGCCGGTGAGGATAGCACCCAGAGTACGGTTCATGGCCTTGCACATATCCTGAGTCAGGATCAGACCGGAAGCACCGACGATGCCGCCTACAACTACCAGCAGGGGATCGCCGATGGCCATACCTGCAATACCGCCTGCCACACCGGACAGGGAGTTCAGCAGGGAGATGGTGATGGGCATATCCGCACCGCCAACACGCATGACGAAGACCACACCGGCTGCCAGAGCGGTCACAGCGGTGAGAGCGGCCCAAATACCGCCACCGACGGTCTGCATGACCATAGCGACCACACAGACAAGGAGAAGAGCGCCGAAGATCAGGTTATGATTCTTCAGACTCTTGGGACGGGCGTCCAGAATACGTGCCAGCTTACCGGCGGCGATCAAGCTGCCGGTGAGGGTCACACCGCCTACTGCCAGAGCCAGACCTGCGGTAGCAGACTCAAAAACAGGGTAATTGCCGGTAGCACCCTCTACAGCGGTCACGGCGGCAACCAGAGCGGAGGCCGCACCGCCCAGACCGTTCAGCAGAGCGATGGTCTGAGGCATAGCGATCATCTTGATCCGCAGAGCCATGCAGATGCCGAAAACAGCGGCGATCACAAGGACGGCATACAGCGCAATGTTCCAGCCCTGAGGCCACAGTGCGTTTTTGAAGACGATGATGGCCATAGCCATCACCATGGAAATGGCGGAAAGTGCGTTGCCTCTTACGGACAGCTTTACCTTACTCATGAGGTTGATGCCCAGAAGAACCAGAGCAACACAGACACCGCTGAGGATGTAATAGGTCAGATCAGTCATTGTTCTTATCTCCCTTCTTCTTCACAAAGCTGGAGAGCATCTTGTGGGTCAGGGCGAAGCCACCGGCTACATTGATGATAGCCAGAGCGGCTGCGGCCAGAGCCAGAACAATGGCTGCGATGCTGCCGTTCTTAGCGGCGGCACCTGCGGCAACCATAGCGCCCAGAACGGTAACACCGGACAGGGCATTCATGCCGGACATCAGAGGAGTGTGGAGAAGGGCAGGAACATTACGGATGATCACATAGCCCAAAACCGCACTGATCACAAAAATAACAACCAGAAAAATGGGATTCATACTTAGATCCCCATTGCGGCACGGGCGCCCTCGTGGACGATCTTGCCGTCCATGGTGGTCATCATGCCACGAACGATCTCGTCGTTCATATCCAGATTCATCTTGCCGTCCTTTACCAGGAACTTCACAAGGTTGTACATATTGGCGGCGTACATGAAGGTGGAGGAAACAGCCAGCATGCCGGGGATGTTCTTGATACCCTCGATGATGACACCGTGCTTGGTCTCACGCTTGCCGGCGGGGGTGATGGCGCAGTTGCCGCCCTGGTCGATGGCGATGTCAACGATAACGGAGCCGGGCTTCATGGACTTGACCATCTCCTCGGTGATGAGGATGGGAGCCAGACGGCCGGGAACCAGTGCGGAAAGGAATACGATATCCATGTTGGGCAGTTCCTTGGCAAGGAGCTCACGCTCTGCGGCCAGAACATCTTCGGGCAGTGCCAGTGCGTAGCCGCCCTGACCCATAGCCAGCTCGGGAGCAACACCGGACTCGATGACCTTTGCGCCCAGAGACAGAGCCTGCTCAGCAGCTGCGGGGCGGATATCCATAGCGAAGGTCTTTGCGCCCAGACGCTTTGCGGTAGCCAGAGCCTGCAGACCTGCAACACCGACACCGATGACCATAGCGTTGACGGGCTTGATCATGCCGGCAGCAGTGGGCATCATGGGAACGAAGCATTCCAGATCGGAAGCAGCCATCAGCATGCCCTTGTAGCCTGCACAGGTGCTCATGGAGGTCAGAGCGTCCATAGACTGAGCGCGGGAAATACGGGGTACACAGTCCATAGTCAGGGAGATGATGCCGGCGGCAGCCATCTTCTTGACCATCTCGTGGTTAACGGGAGCGGCGGGGTGGATGAAGGTGATGAGGTACTGGCCCTTGTGCATCATTTCGACCTCATGCTTCTTGAAGGTCTCGTTGAACTGGGGCTCCTTAACCTTCAGGATCAGCTCTGCACGGTCGTACAGCTCCTGAGCGGACTTTACCAGCTCTGCACCTGCGGCGGCATAAGCGGCATCGGAGTGAAGAGCGCCTTCGCCTGCGGTCATTTCGACCAGAACCTTGTGGCCGTCAGCGATGTACTTCTTGACGGTCTCGGGGGTAGCGGCAACGCGCTTCTCCTCGTGCATAATTTCCTTGGGAATTCCGATGATCATTGATAGTTCCTCCTGATTTTTTTTTCCTTTTTTATTTTAGCGGCTGTGCCGCTGAGTTACGAATTTTTCAAGGTGGGGAGACGGGGGATCACAGCGGCGCCCTGCTTGATGTTGTCCAGCACCACATAGGTACGGGTCAGGGAAACACCGGGGATCTCCTTAATGTCATTGAGAACCTTGGTCAGCTCCTCTGTAGAGCCTGTGGAAACACGGGCAATGTAGTCAAAGTCGCCTGTGATGTAGAAGCATTCCATGACACAGCTATGCTCACACATGGTTTTGATGAAATTCTCGTTATACTTGGGATGCTCCAAGCGGACGGAGATCATGGCCTGCACATCATAGCCTGCCATACGCTCGTCTATCAGGGCTGTGTAGCCACGGATCAGCCCGCAGTTCTCCAACTTCTTCATCCGCTCGATGACGGCGGATACGGAGAGGTTCACATGGTTGCTGATCTGGGAAGCATTCATACGGGCATCCTTGGTCAGACACCGCAGAATGGAAATATCGGTATTATCCATAGTTCGCCTTTCTTACTGAAACAGAAATTTTGTCACAACATATACAGTATAGCAGAAAACCGAAGTATTTTCAATAGATAAGAAAAAATACAGAAATAGTTTTAGCTAATTACGAATTCTACCGAAACATTTTGTGCAAAAAGGCAAATGTAAGTGCTTACAAAACTGCAAGCCCCGAAGAGACACCCTTGCACAAAAGACACCGACCATCCATAATCAGTTTATCACAGAATATAAAAGCTGTCAATCCATAGCTTTCCCTATTTCCTGCACCATCCCTGAGAGTTCCCACAGCTAAGGACCAAATTCCATTTTATAGAGCTCCTTGAAGTTTGCACAGTCCCTTGCCTCTCCCTCCGGGAGAGGTACCTCCCGAAGGGAGGGGGAGAGGGATGTGCAGACAGTTCGTGCAGGAATGCAGTTTCGTATAAGGAATCGGTGTAGTGGATCCGAGGGTAGCATGTCGGTAGAATCAGTGCGGTGAGCCCTCTCAGGCGCTTCGCGCCAGCTCTCCCGGAGGGAGAGCCAAGGGCTGGGGGAGGTCGATGGATGGAGGGAGGGGTAAGGGTGCGGTGGGCTGGGGGTGGATTGTGGGGGGATCGGTGCGGTGGGGATGTGGGTGGTTTGGGGGTGGGGATGTGGGTGGGGTGGGGATGGGGGTGGTTTGGGGGTGGGAAAAGACCTTCCTCCGGGGGGAAAGGGGTGGGAGGAAGGTCTTGGGGGGGATGGAATTAGAGGGATCTTAGGCGGGATTCGCTTTCGGAGAGTTGTTTGAGGAGGGATTCGTATTTGGCGGCTTTTTCCTTCTCGGCGGCTACTACATTTTCAGGGGCTTTGGCGAGGAAGCCGGGGTTGTTGAGTTTGGCGGTGATTTGGGCAAGGCCCTTTTCGGCTTTTTCCTTCTCCTTGGCGATCCGTGCCAGCTCCTTGTCTACATCTACGAGCTGTGCCATAGGCATGTAAAGGGCGGCATCGTGGGTGACGCAGGAGGCCATGGATTCGTGGCCTTCCGGCTCGGTAGCGGAGACGATGACCTCCTCTGCGTATGCCAGACGGGTCATGAAGCCCACACCGGTGTTGAATACCTCGGGCTTGGTGGTGACGATATAGAGCGAGCTCTTCTTGGAAGGGGGTACATTCATCTCTGCACGGCGGTTACGGACGGCACGGATGGCATTCATGATGCTCTCCATAGCGGATTCCTCTGCCTTGAAGGACAGCTCCTGACGATACTTGGGCCACTGTGCCACAATGAGGGCTTCCCCTTGGTGGGGAATGGCCTGCCAGATCTCCTCGGTAATAAAGGGCATGAAGGGATGCATGAGGCGGAGGATCTGATCCAGAACGTACAAAAGAACCTTCTGGGCAGAGAGCTTGCTCTTCTCATCCTCGCCGTAGAGACGGGACTTGGTCAGCTCGATATACCAGTCACAGTAGCTGTCCCAAATGAAGTCATAGATCTTCTGAACGGCGATGCCCATCTCATACTTGTCCATATTCTCGGTGACATCGGTAATGAGGGTGTTGAGCTTGGACAAGATCCACTTGTCGGCAGTTTCCAGCTCTGCAAGGGCGGGAAGGGTGTTTTCCTCCAGATCCAGATTCATGAGAACATAGCGGCTGGCGTTCCAGAGCTTATTGGCAAAGTTCCGCATGGCCTCACAGCGTTCTACATAGAAGCGCATATCGTTGCCGGGAGAGTTGGAGGTCAGCATATTCATACGCAGGGCATCGGAGCCGAAGCGCTCGATCATTTCCAGAGGATCGATGCCGTTGCCAAGAGACTTGGACATCTTTCTGCCCTTGTCATCACGAACCAGACCGTGGATGAGGACGGTGTGGAAGGGAGTTTTGCCTGTATGCTCACAGCCGGAGAAGATCATACGGGCCACCCAGAAGAAGATGATATCGTAGCCGGTAACCAGCACATCGGTGGGATAGAAATACTTGTAATCCTCTGCCTCGGTGTTGGGCCAGCCAAGGATCTCAAAGGGCCAGAGGGCGGAGGAGAACCAAGTGTCCAGAACATCCTCTTCTCTGGTAATGTTGGAAGAGCCGCACTTCTCGCAGACCTGGGCATCCTCACGGGAAACGGTCATGTGGCCGCAATCGGCACAGTACCAAGCAGGGATCTGATGTCCCCACCAGAGCTGACGGGAGATACACCAGTCACGGACATTCTCCATCCAGTTGGTATAGGTCTTGGTGAAGCGCTCGGGGACGAACTTGGTCTCCCCTTCGTATACCACACGGAGAGCCTCCTCTGCCAGAGGCTTCATCTTGACGAACCACTGGGCAGAGATAATGGGTTCTACATCCTTATGGCAACGGTAGCAGGTGCCAACATTGTGGGCATGGGCCTCGATCTTGACCAGATAGCCCTGCTCCTCCAGATCGGCTACGATCTGCTTACGGGCCTCGTAGCGATCCAGACCCTCGTATTTGCCGCCCAGCTCGTTGACCACACCCTTGTCATCCAATACACGGATGACCTCTAAGTTATGGCGCAGGCCGACCTCAAAGTCGTTGGGGTCATGGGCAGGGGTCATCTTGACACAGCCTGTGCCGAATTCCATCTCCGCATAGTCATCGGCTACCACGGGGATCTCCTTGTTCATCAGGGGGAGAATGACCTTCTTGCCAACGATATGGGCATATCTCTCGTCATTGGGGTTGACACAGACACCGGTGTCACCCAGCATGGTCTCCGGTCTGGTAGTGGCAACCACCACTTCCCCACTGCCGTCTGCAAGGGGGTAGCGGATGTGCCAGAGGTTGCCGGGCTTGTCCACATATTCCACCTCTGCATCGGACAGGGCGGTGACACAGTTGGGACACCAGTTGATGATGCGGCTTCCCTTGTAGATGAGACCCTTCTCATAAAGGGAGACGAAAACCTCACGGACAGCATTGGAGCAGTTCTCGTCCATAGTGAAGTGGGCTCTGTCCCAATCGCAGGAGGCGCCCAGCTTCTTCTGCTGTTCCACAATACGGTTGCCGTACTGATGCTTCCACTGCCAGACACGGTCCAAGAAGGCCTCTCTGCCAAGGTCATAACGGGTCAAGCCTTCCTTGCGAAGCTCCTCCTCTACCTTGATCTGAGTGGCGATGCCGGCATGATCCACACCGGGAACCCAGAGGGCGGCATAGCCCTGCATTCTCTTGAAGCGAATGAGCACATCCTGCAAGGAAGCGTCCATGGCATGACCCATGTGGAGCTGTCCCGTAACATTGGGAGGGGGCATGACGATGGTGAAGGGCTTCTTCTCAGGATCTCTCTGTGTGTGGAAGTAGCCGCCCTCTGACCAGAATTTGTATAAGCGACTTTCTACATCGGAAGGATCGTAGGTTTTGGGTAATTCTCTTGCCATAATATATCTCCTTTGCATTGATTACAAAAAAATCGCCCTGAACAAAAGCGTTCAGGGCGAAATAGATCCGCGGTACCACCTGATTTCCCATTGAAAGAAATGGGCACTCTTTGTCTCTGTAACGGGAGAACCCGCAGGGGCTTACTGTAGCTTCAGCCTCCGCACTCCGGAGCGACCTTCCCTGTTGTACAAGCAGGAACTTCCACCAAGCGTTCCCTCTCTGTAGCTGTCAAACAGGTACTCCTCTCCATCACTGTGTTTGGAAATTATAGATATAATAGCCTATCTTTCGCCGTTTGTCAAGGCAAAAAACTGCTCATTTCTTCTGCAAGGCTCTGAAGGAGCTGTTGGGCCTTGGCTCTGTCGTGGTCTACGGCGGTGAGGTACAGCTTGACCTTGGGCTCTGTGCCGGAGGGACGGACGATGACACTGCCCTTGTCCCCCAGAACCAGAGTGATCACATTGGACTTGGGCAGGGTCACGGGGCTCTCTTCTCCTGTCAGGAGGTTGCGGGTGATCCGTGTCCCATAGTCTGTGAATTCCGTCACGGGAATGCCGCAAACGGCAGTGGGGACATTGGCACGGAAGTCTGCCATGAACTTGGCAGAAAGCTCCAAGGCATTGGGGCCGGTAAGCTCACAGCTCACGACCTTGGCCTCATGCCAGCCCAGCTCCTCGTAAAGGGCATCCATCTTCTCGGCTAAGTTCATGCCCTCTCGCTTCAGCTTGGCGGCAAGGTCGCAGGTCAGCATGGAGGCAACCACCGCATCCTTGTCACGGGCATAGGTTCCCTTGAGGTAGCCACAGCTTTCCTCGAAGCCGAAGACGAAGCGATGCTCCTCTCCCCTGCCCTCTAAGTCCAGGATCTCACCACCGATATATTTGAAGCCTGTGAGGACGGCCTTGACCTTCACACCGTAACGCTCTGCAATACGGTCTGCCATAGGGCTGGAAACGATGCTGCGGACAGCCACGGGCTCTTGGGGAAGCTTGCCCTGTGCGGAAAGCTCGCCTAAGATATAGTCCATGAGCAGACACCCAAGCTCGTTGCCGCTGAGCTTGCGGAAGCCGTCGCCCCAAGGCACTGCCACTGCCACACGGTCACAGTCGGGGTCAGTGCCAAGGATCAGGTCCGGGTGGGTCTCACGAGCGATCTTGTAGCTCTCATTCAGAGCGGCATCGGTCTCCGGATTGGGATATTCGCAGGTCTTGAAGTCACCGTCGGGCTGTTCCTGGACCTTAACGATATCCACATTAGCACCGATGCGGCGGAAGATCTCACGGCAGGGCTTGTTGCCTGTGCCGCAGAGAGGGGTGTACAGCAGGTTCAGGTTGGAGGCAGGCTCTGTGGCGATACGCTCTTGGAGCACACGGTCGTAGTAGGCATCCCACAGCTCCGGGGCGATATATTCTACCATACCCTGTTCCATGTAGCTTGCAAAATCAGCCTGAGCAGGGACAAAGTAGGGGATCTCGGAGATCATATGGAAGACCACTGCCGCAGGCTCATCGGTCATCTGGCAACCGTCGGGGCCGTAGCACTTAATGCCGTTGTAAGCCCCTGCATTATGGCTGGCGGAAACCACGATACCGCAACCACAGCCGAGCTGACGGACGGCATAGGACAGCATGGGCGTAGGGGCTAACTCATGGTAGACATAGACATGGATGCCCCGTTCTGCCAAGGCGCAGGCGCAGATCTCGGCATAGAGACGGGAATTGTGTCGGGAATCGTAGCCGATGGCGCACTTCCGAGGAAGCTCTGTACTGCAGAGCCATGCGGCTAAGCCCTGTGCGGTGCGGCGGACGGTGTAGTCGTTCAGGCGATTGGTGCCAAGATCCATGATGCCACGGATGCCTGCGGTGCCGAATTGGAGCTCTGCACCGAAAGCGCCCTTTCTGTCATCCTCTGCGGTCATGGCAAGTAAGGCTTCCCTTTCCTCAGAGGTCAGGAGTGCTTCCTTGCACCAGATGTCGTATCTTGTCAAATAATCCATAATATCCTCCGTTATGATGAATTTTGGGTATAGGGGTAGCAGGGGTATTAGAAAAACAGGCCAATTTGAAGGAAATTGGCCTGTGGGGGGTGGACTTATACGTCTTCGATAATGGCGGTGTTGGGCTTGTTGGAAGCGCCCTTGATGTTGCGGAACTTCTGACGGGTGCTGCGGACATCGCTGAGGGACTGGGCAATGGTCTCCTCGGTAACACGGAGAGACTCGTCAACAAAGTCAATGGCAGCCTTACGCATCTCAGCGATCTTCTGCTGGGAAGCTCTGTGCATCTCGTTGGCCTGTGCCTTGGCCTCCAGATAGACCTCGTGCTCGGTGACCAGCTTCCTGGCTCTCTCGCTGGCATCCTTCAGGATCTGCTCTGCCTTGCGCTTTGCGGCAGTGACCAGCTCGTCATTATGCTCCAGCATCATACGGGCCTGCTTCAGCTCGCTGGGCAGACGCTCGTTGAGCTCGTCCAGCAGATTGAGAACCGCATTTCTGTCCAGGGCGCACTTATCCTGACTGAATGCGACACTCTTTGCGTTCTCGACCATCTCGTAAATTTGGGCAATTGTTTCCTCAAAATACTTCTCGTTCATGGGGTTGCCTCCTTCTTCTTCCTATCTGTATTTGATATTAACAATAACATATTTATCTCTTCGGGCGGAAGACGGGGCTTCCTGCGCCGTAAAAGCCGTAGTGTTTAGGGGGCGCTCCCCCATTGTGAAAAAAAGGTCTTATGCCGATTTAGTCTTCCCCTTCCTCCCTGAGGACATCCTGCTGTCTGCGGAAGAGGGTAATGACCGTACTGCCGTAGCGGTAGTCCTTGGATCGGACGAGACCGGGAAATTCCTGATCTAAAGCCTTGTCCGCAGGACGCTCAGCTATAATTATACCACCTTCTGCCAAAATGTCAATTTCAGATATGCATTTTATTGCATTTTCTAAATATTTTTCTGCATAGGGAGGGTCTAAAAAGATGAGGCGGAAGGATCTGCGGCAACGGGACAGGTAGGAAAGGTAGTCCGAACGCACCACCTGTGCCTTGCTCTCCAGACGGGTGTGGCGAAGATTCTCCTGAATGACGGATATAGCCTCCCTGCCCTCGTCCACAAAAACGGCATGGCTTGCCCCACGGCTGAGAGCCTCGATGCCTAACTGTCCCGAGCCTGCGAAGAGATCCAGTACCTCTCCTGCAATTTCGTATTGAATAATATTAAAGAGTGCCTGCTTGACCTTGTCCGCTGTGGGACGGGTGTTCAGGCCCTTGGGCGCCTTGAGGTTAGTGCCTCCGGCTGTGCCTGTTATGACTCGCATGTGGGTTCCTCCTGTTCCGAGGGATGAAAGTGCTTGTATACCGCAAGGGCCACAGATCGGGGGACAGAACTGCAAAGCTCCTCCACACTGGCCTGTGAAATGGCGGTAATGGATTTAAAGTCCTTAAGGAGGCGGTTGCGCCGCTTCTCCCCTACCCCCTCGATGGCATCGAGACGGGAGCCCTTGACTCGTTTGCTCCGCAATTGGCGGTGGTAGGTAATGGCGAAGCGGTGGGTCTCCTCCTGAATTCTGCCGATGAAGGAGAAGACCGCAGGATGATGGGCAATGCCGATCTCCTGCCCCTGTGGGGTGATGAGGGCTCTGGTGCGGTGGCGGTGATCCTTGACCATGCCGTAAATGGGAAGCTCGATGCCCATTTGTAGCAAAGCCTCTGCCACAATGGCAGCGTGGTTCTGCCCACCGTCTATGAGGAGGGCATCCGGCCGCTTGTCGAAGCCCTTGTCTCCGTCCAAATAATGACAGAAGCGTCTGCACAGCACCTGTCGCATAGAGCCATAGTCATCCTGATCCTCCATGCCACGGAGCTTGAAGCGCTTATAATCACTCTTCTTGGGCTTGCCCTCTTCAAAAACCGTCATGGATGCCACGATATCCGTCCCTGCGGTATTGGAAATATCATAGGCCTCCAAGCGTAGAGGCGGCTGAGGCAGTCCAAGGAGGGATTGGAGAAGACGAAGGGTGCCGGAAAGGCGCTCTGCGGCATCCGTCGCCCGTTCTGCCTCCTCCCTTGCGTTGGTACAGGCAAGCTCCAAGAGCTTTCTGGGCTCTGCCCGTTGGGGGACGGTGATGCGAAGCTTCCTGCCGTATTGCTGAGAAAGCAATTGGGCAAACAGCTCTCTGTCCTCGATTTCCACGGGGAGAAAAATGGCTTTGGGCAATTCCTTCCGAGAGAGGTAATACTGCTTGACGAAGGCAGACAGAAGCTCTGCATGCTCTGTGCTTGCAGGGAACAGGCTGTATTCCTTGTCCATAAGATCCCCTCCCACGTAATGCAGGACAGCGATACAGACCTTGGCCTCGGTCTCGTGGATGCCTATGACATCGGTATCCACGGCTCTGCCTGCGGTCATGAGCTGTTGCCGACTAAGGGCCTCTATGGATCGGAGCTTGTCACGGTATTGGGCGGCAAGCTCAAAATTCAGCTCCTGCGCCGCCTGCTCCATGTCACGGCGGAGGCTGTCGCAGAGCTGTTGTCCCTTCCCCTCCAAGAGGGAAACCGCCTGACGGATCCTGTTTTGGTACTCCTGCTGTAAGGCGCAGTCCGTACACCAGGCATCGCAGAGCTTCATCTGATGATTGAGGCAGGGTCTTGCCTTGCCGATATCTGCGGGAAATCTCTTACTGCACAAGGGCAGACGGAATATCTTATAAAGGCTGTCTATGATCTGCTGTGAGCGTCCTCTGCTGCCGTAAGGGCCAAAGTACTTGGCGCCGTCGGTAAGCACACGGGTGGCAAGGCTCATACGGGGATAGCTTTCCCGCAGATCCAGACGAATATAGGGATAGCCCTTGTCATCCTTCAGGAGGATGTTATACTTGGGCTGATAGTGCTTGATGAGGGAGCATTCCAAGACCAGAGCCTCAAACTCTGTAGGGGCGGCAATGGTCTCAAAGTGATCTACCTGAGAGACCATTTTCAAGGTCTTGGGAGAGTGTGAGCCGGTGTCACGGAAATACTGGACCACACGGTTCTTCAGCTTCTTCGCCTTGCCCACATAGATCACGGTATCCTTGCTGTCCTTCATAAGATATACACCGGGGACAAGGGGCAGGGACAGGGCGCAGGCCTTTAGTTCTTCTCGGTTCATAATTCCCTTTCTCAACAAAAAGTGCCCCAAACGCACAAACGCTTGGGGCAGCCATTTGTCTGAGCTTAATAAACGTCCCTCTCCAGAAGCTCTGCCAGAGCCTGAACTGCGGCTACCTCGTCGGAGCCGTCAGCGATCAGAGAGATCTCTGTACCGGTGGTAATGCCCATGGACATCACACCCAGCAAGCTCTTGGCATTGATCTTGCGATCATCTGCCTCGACCCAAATGCTGGAACGGAACTCATTGGCCTTCTGGATGAAGCTGATAGCTTGCTTGTTGTGGAGGCCGGATTCACATTTGACGATGGTCTTTTCTGTATACACGAAATTCACTCCCTTATTCATTCGCAGGTCGAACCCACGATATACATAATATACGCAAAATTTTATGTTTTGTCAACCTTTTTTCCGCAAATTATGACAATTCCGCTATGGTAACGCCGTCCTCGCCCTCGCCGTAGACTCCCAGGCGGTAGCCCTTGACGGCTCGGCTCTTCTTCAGCTCCTCCTGCACAGCCTTTCTGAGGACACCTGTCCCCTTGCCGTGGATGATGCGGACGGAGGAAAGATTTGCCATCATGGCATTGTCCAAGAATATGGACAGGGTGGAAATGGCCTCTCCCACGGTCATGCCACGGAGATCCAGCTCTGTGGAGGCTCCGGCGGCACGGAATTCCTTCTGTACACGCTCTATGATCTTCTTGGCCTGTTGGGGCTTCTCTTCAATGAGGAAGATCTCGTCTGCCTTGGCGGCTACCTGCATGATCCCTGCCTGAAGGCGGTAGGTGCCGTCCTTGTTGATCTGCAGGACAGTGGCACGGCTGCCGAAGCGGATCAGCTCAACGGTATCCCCTACTCGGATCTCACGGGTAGGTTCCGGTCTGGGAGCTTGGCTTGCCTTCCCTGCAAAGCCCTCCTCTACCTCGTTGAGCTTGCGGCGAAGCTCTGCCTGCTTGGCATTGATCCCTTGGGCATCGGCGGTATCCTTGAGCTGTTTCCGCAGAGCCTTCAGCTCCTCGGCTACCTCGTTGGAGGTACGGCGAGCCTGATCCACAATGGCCTGTGCCTCTGCACGGGCGGAGCGCATGGCCTTGTCCCGTTCTGCCTTGATCTCGTCATAATAGGCCTGAGACTTCTGCTTCATCTGCTCCGTCTCTACCTTCAGCCGCTGGGCTTCTAATTTGGCAAGCTCCATTTGTTGGCGCTGTTCCTCTAACTGGTTGAGCACATCCTCGAAATTGCGGTCATTCTCGCTGAGAAGACTTCCGGCATGGTCGATGATATGCTCCTCCAAGCCAAGGCGCTTGGAAATGGCGAAGGCATTGGACTTGCCGGGGATGCCGATGAGGAGGCGGTAGGTGGGACGGAGGGTCTCCACATCAAATTCGCAGGAGGCATTCATGACCCCCTTGGTACGCATGGCAAAGAGCTTCAGCTCTGCGTAATGGGTGGTTGCCGCCACCCTGCTTCCGCACTTGCGGCAGAATTCAATGAGGGCCATTGCAAGAGCCGCACCCTCCGCAGGGTCTGTGCCTGCCCCTAATTCATCGAAAAGTACAAGGGTCTCGTCATCGCAGTCTGCCACGATCTGCACGATATTCTTCATGTGGGCAGAGAAGGTGGAAAGGGACTGCTCAATGGATTGCTCGTCACCAATATCTGCCAAAACGTGGCGGAAGACAGAGATGGCACTGCCGTGTTCTACGGGGATATGAAGACCGCATTCCGCCATGAGGGTCAGAAGACCAAGGGTCTTCAGGGTAACGGTCTTGCCGCCGGTGTTAGGGCCTGTAATAATGAGGGTGTCAAAGTCAGAGCCCAGACGGACGGTAATAGGGACAACGCTTTTCCGATCGATGAGAGGGTGTCTTGCCCGAACCAGCTCGATGGTGCCGTTGGTACGGATCTCCGGCTCCATAGCATCCATACGCAGAGACAGGCGACCCTTGGCAAAGATCACATCCAAGGTCACCAGCAGCTCGTAAGAGGTGGTGATGCTGTCACGGAAGCCCGCGGCCTCGGCGGAAAGCTCTGCCAAGATCCGCTCGATCTCCTTTTTCTCCTTCAGCAGAAGCTCTCTGAGGGCGTTGTTGGCATTGACGGCGCTCATAGGCTCGATGAAGAAGGTAGAGCCCGTGGAGGAAACATCGTGGACAAGGCCGGGGATCTCGCTCTTATACTCACTCTTCACGGGAACCACGTAGCGATCCCCACGGAGGGTGATGATGGGATCCCGAAGGTATTTGGAATAAGAGGGAGAGGAAATGATCTTCTGCAAGCTGTCCTTGACCTTGGCGCTCTGGACACGCATGTGGCGGCGGATGTCTGCAAGCTCCGGGCTGGCGGCATCGGCGATCTCATCCTCGGAAAGGATGGAATTGCTGATCTTCTCTTCCAAATAACGGTTGGGAGACAGCTCTTGGAAGTAGACATCCAAATTGGTCTGGGTATAATCCCCGTTATAGTAGCTCTTTGCCCCACGGACACACTTCAGCAGGGCGGCGATCCGCAGAAGCTCTGCGGTGGTGAGACAGCCTCCACGGTCGGCACGCTCTAAGCTTGGGCCTACGTTCTTGACCCCGTGGAAGGAGGGGCTTCCCTTGAGGCTGATGAGCTTCACGGCGGCGCCGGTCTGCTTCTGCAAGAGCTCGATCTCCTCCCTGTCATCCAAGGGTAGGAGACTGCGGCAGCGATCCTTGGCCTCTTCGGACATGGCGCATTCCGCAAGCTTCTCCAAGACTGCATCTAATTCTAACTTTTTTAAGGATTTTTCGTATAATTCTGTCATAAATTCACCCCATAAAATAAGGTTTTATAGAAATCTAAGGTATAAAAGCCCCGTTCAAAACGGGTGCATAAATAGGCCTCTGTAATGGCTCCCAGCTCCTCCAGAGCTTTGTCGGAGATGCGGAAGGAGAAGAGCTGTTTGGCAGGAGCATAGCAAATATAGCCCATAGCATCCAGTGTGCCTCTGCCGAGGGGCATGCGGATGCCGTCACCGTGGTTCTGTCCGCAGTCGGGGCAGTAGAGCTGTCCGTCCATGATGTGGAAGTATTTGACCTCTCTGTCACCGCAGTCCCCACAGCCCTCCAGATCCGGCAGGAAGCCCACAAGGACGCAGAGCCGAAGCTCAAAGACCGCCTTGACTAAGGCTTGGGGCTTGCGGAGCTTGCCCAAGGCATAGAGAACATTGAGAAGCAGGGAAAGAAGCTCCGGCTCGGGAGCTTCCTCTTGGGCGGCGGTTTCCGTGACCTGAAGGAAATAGGACGACAGGCTGAGAAGCTCGATGTCTCCCTGAAGCTCGGTGAACAGCTCGATGGTATTGGCCTCGGTCAGGACATAGCGTCCCTGCTGTTCCATAAGATTCATTTCGGAGTATGCCATAAGCTGGCAGGGCGCTTTCATGGTATTTCGGCCATGCTTGATCCCACGGGCCTTTACGGTGATCTTTCCCAAGCTGTCCGTCAGGACGGTAAGGAGCTTGTCGGAGTCGCCGTAGTCTGTGGAGCGTAGGACAAGGCCTTTGGTTTTGACAAACATGATTTAAGCCTTTCTTTGGGGAGCTTTCCGAAATCCTAACCGGCGCAGAAGCCTGCCTATGCCGAAGCGGAGGCGGTAGCTGATACGGGTGGGGAAAGAGGGCTGCTTCTGTGCAAGTACTGCGGAAAGTCTCTCATATGTACCGTACCATTGAGGAAGGGAAAGCTGCTCCCGATGGCTGTGCATGGCATAGACGCCTATGCTGAGATTCACCCCGCAGGCTCTGCGGCAGAGGGAAGGGATGTCACAATTGAGCTTTCGGGGCAGAGGCTTGACTTGGAAGCGCTCCTCAATATAACGGGTAAAACGTCGAGTAACGGGAACTTGATGGTAGTGGCAGTAGCCCTGACCCATCAGATCCAGCTCCATAATGTAGCCGTGACGGTTCAGCTCTCTATGAAGAGCCCGGTGGCAGTCACGGAGATATTTTGCGGAAAGAGCGCCCTGTTCTTCTCCGTCCAATATGAGGAGGGAGTGACCGCTGTGGCGCAGTAGCCAGAGAAGGGCGCAACCCCCTCGGTCATCTGCTCCGATGCCCTTTTGTTGAGAGGCGGAGCGGATGGTATCACCGTCTACGAGGAATTCCGGCTTATCCTGTGTCCAAGGGAAGCTCCTGTCCCATGCCGTGACTGCGTGGGCCACTAAGAGTACCCGATCCTTCCTGCTGCCGGGAATGTAGACAAAG
>JAFOZC010000254.1 GCA_017391305.1 Oscillospiraceae bacterium
GGGATGTGCAGACAGTTCGTGCAGGAATGCAGTTTCGTATAAGGAATCGGTGCAGTGGATCTGAGGGTAGCTTGTCGGTAGAATCGGTGCAGTGAGCCCTCTCAGGCGCTTCGCGCCAGCTCTCCCGGAGGGAGAGCCAAGGGCTTGGTGGGTGTCGGTGGACGGAGCGTGAAATTTCGGTTTGTGGTGATGTTTGATGTTTGCACGAACTAAAGTCTGCATTGTGCAATGGGAAGAGGGGGGCGAGGGGGTGGATTGGGGATGATGCGTATTCGCCCAAGTTGTGATGAGAATGGAAGCTTTTCACTGCGACAATCCCTCAGTCAGCTTCGCTGACAGCTCCCTTTACACAAGGGAGCCTTTCGACATCCGACATTTCCGAAAACATATAGATTTAGAGTTAACGGAGTTCTACATTGGTGCAGGCTCTTATCTGGCATGTTCAAACTGTTTTACTTACACTGAAAAAACCGGGCTGTTGCGTGATGACAACAGCCCGGTTGGGGGGTATTGGGTTAATTGGGGGTTACCTTCGGTTCTCCGTGAGGGGGGGGGGAAGGGGTGGGAGTTACCTGCGGTTCTCCGGGGGGGCGGAAGGGGGTGGGAGTTACCTGCGGTTCTCCGTGGGGGGAACGTGGGGTCGGGGTGACCTGCGGTTCTCCGTGGGGATAGCTGTGGTGATCCGTGGGGTGAGAGCAGTGGGATCTGCGGTGCTGTGTGGGGAGTGATTTTGGGGGGATCACTTTACACGGACGATGCAGATGTATTCTTCGCCCTTGTAGATGACACGGACCTTGGTAGTACCCTTCTTGAGGGCCTTGACGTAATTATTCTTGACCTCGCAGATGGAGGCATCGTCGATCTTGTATTGGATATCGTCAAGGTGCTTGCCGTTGAGGTCATAGAGGAAGAGGGGGAAGCGCTCGCCGACCTTGACGGTGGCATCGGTGGTCTCTAAGTGGGCGCCGTCGTTGTGGGTGGGTCTGCCGGTGGTGGGTTCTTCTTCCTTGATGTTGCAGGTGACGGTGACCTTGGCCTCTGCGCCATTGAGGGTGCAGGTGATCTCGGCGGTGCCGGTGGCAAGGGCGGTGACTACGCCCTTCTCATCGACGGTGGCTACCTTTGTGTCGGAGGAGGTCCAGGTGGGGGTTTCCCCTTCTACGGGGTTGGCGATCTTCAGCTCTACGGTTTCGCCCTTCTTGGTCAGTTCTACATCCTGGAAGTTGAGCTCGGGGAGATAGTCGGGCTCTGTGGCCTCGGTTGCTTCTGTGGGGGCGGTGGTGGGCTCGGTGCTGTCCTGGGTAACGGCTACGACGACGGGGATGTCCAGCTTCTGATTGCCGCAGGTGACGGTGAGGGTGGTATTGCCCTGACCGATGGCGGTGACGGTGAAGGTGACGGACTTGAACTCCGAGTCCTCTGCGGTAACGGCCTCGTTGGAAACCTCTGCCACGGCGGTATCGGTGGAATTGCAGTAGAGGACATCCTCACAGGTGGTGTTCACGGAAAGCTTCAGCTCCAGGGTCTCACCGGGGAGGGCGAAGTGGAGCTCGGTGGGCTCTGCCTTTAAGACAGTGCAGGAATGATTGACGGTAACGCCGGGCTCGGTAGTGCGATCCACATGGTCCTCCAGACCGGGGACCCAGCCGAGCATGTCGGCAATAAACCAAAACAGTACCAGTACCGCAAGGCTCAGGAAGATCACGGCGGCGATGAGCCAGCCCTTCTTGGAGGAGGATTCCTTTTCCTCTGCCTTCTTTTTCTTATCCTCTACCTTAGCTTCCTTCTGTCGCTCTTTGCGATCCTCCTGGGTGATCCGTTCCCGTTCCTGGGGGATCACGGGATTCTCTTCTCTCAGAGTGCCGCCGCAAAGAGGACACTTATCCTGAGCTGCAAGGTACACTGTACCGCAATAAAAACATACTACTTTTTCTTCCATTTGATATCGGCTCTAACACTTTCGTGGAAGGGAACATTCGGACTATTCAATATTACATTGAAAGTATCCCCTTCAAGCCGTTCAAACCTCCTTTCTTTTTTCATATAATATCATTAAATTTGAAATTTAGCAAGAATCTTACTTGATTTTTTTCAAAAAATATCATAGTATATAATAGTGAGAATTTGATTTGATTTAAGGAGGCGTATTGGATGTCCGAATTCAGAATGGTCTCACCCCTTCTTGACAATTATAAAGTAGAGAAAACCGTCATGACCCGCAACGGGCGTACCTGGTATTCTGTACGGCATAAGGACAGCAATGAATGCTATGTCTTAAAGCACATGCCCATCCCTGCATCCGATGCTCAGGTTCGTGCCATGATCCTCTCCGGGATCTGCAGTGACGATAAGGATGCGCTGGCCTATTATACCGCACTGGTCACCGATATCCGTCGGGAGCTGGAGCTGGGGCAGAAGCTGTCGGAGACCGGTTGCTTTGCCGGAGCCGTGGATTTCCAGATCGAGCCCAAGCTTGAGGGCATCGGCTATGATGTTTACATTCTTCAGGAGCTGCAGCTTCCCCTGAACGAGCTCATCGAGCGCAACGGCATGACCCATCTGCGTGCGGTGAATCTGGGTATCGATCTGTGCGATGCCATTATGGCTTGCAGAGACAGCGGCTACCTGTTCCAGAATATTAAGCCGGAAAATATTTTCCTCATTCCCTCCGGGAAGTTCCTCTTAGGCGATTTGGGTCTGGTGGAGCTGCAGGATCTGGACTATGCCAGTGTGCCGGAGGAATATATCGGTTCTTTCTCCGCACCGGAGCTGACGGATATTACGGCATCCCCCAACCTGACGGTGGATCTCTATGCTCTGGGTATGGTTCTGTACCGCATTTACAACGGCAACCACAACCCCTTTGAGGACGAGAACACCAATGAGGCTATGGCCAACAAGCTCCGTCTCAGCGGCAAGCCCCTGCCTACTCCCATTTATGCGGACTATGAGCTGGCAGGGATCATTACCAAGGCCTGTTCCTATAAGATCGAGAATCGCTACAGCTCCCCTCAGGAGCTGAAGGAGGCTCTGGTCCTGTACTTACAGCGCAACCACATTCCCGACAGCCTGATCGTTCCCCCCTTGGTTCCTCCCGATCCCATTGAGATCCACATAGAGGAGGACGAGGCGGACGCTCCCCTGCGGATCGTTCAGGCCGAGGAGCTGGATGACAGATTCCGCACCAGCTTCACCCCCGATACGGAAAGAGGCGGAACGGACACCCTTGACCTTCCCCTTAAGGAAGAAGCCCCTGCAGAAGAGCCCGCTACTGAAGTAGCCCCGGACGAGCCCCTGCCGGAGGCCCTCTCCCTTCCCGTAGAGACCGAGGAGGAAGCCCCTGTCCCCCTATCCCTTGCAGAAGAGGCGCAGCAAACCGCCCCCCTGCAGGAAGAGCTCACCGAGGCTCTGTCCCAACAGACCGTGTTCTCCGACGAGCCCCGAGAGGCTGACCTGCGTCCCTCCTTGGAGGAGGTTTTCTCCGAGACGGATCTGTTCAAGGAAGCGGCTCCCATCCAGACCATTTCTCTGGAGGAGGCTCTGGCTCAGGTCAAGGACCGTGAGACAGACAGCCCGGAGCAGGAAGTGAAGATGGAGGATCTGGTGGAAGATACTCCTCATAAGGAGAACATTCCCATTGAAGAGGCCCTGTCCGAAGAGGCTCTTCGGAACGAGACCGTCAGCCCCGCTGCTCCCATCCTCAGCGACCTGCCCCAAGAGCTTCTGCCGGAGGAGGACGATGCCAACGGCATGAAGGGGAAGAAGAGCAAGAAGGAGCGCTCCCGTTTCGGCAAGCGCCGTAAGAGAGAGGCTCTGATCATCAGTGTGGAGGATGCAGACAGCCCCGAAGAGGAAGACCTGCAGTCCCTCTCCCCTGCCGAGTCGATTCCTGCCGCAGAGACTCCCGTAGAGGAAGCCCCCGCCGCAGAGACTCCCGTAGAGGAAGCCCCTGTCGCAGAGCCCGCTCCCGAGGAAGCTGTTCCTGCGGGGGCCGTTCCCGGACAGACCGCCGAGGAAAAGAAGGAAGCCAAGGCGCAAGAGCCCGATCCCTATTCTGTCAATACCGTCAGCGGCCCGAAGATGCCCACAGGCACTCTCCATTTCACCAGGAAGAAGCGTAGCCGCCGAGAGAGGAAAGCCCTTTCCGAAGAAAATACCGGCCCGCTGCCCAAGGTTCAGCAGACGGCAGCTCCGGAGAAGACCGGCAAGGAGGACTTCATCCGTCCCGAGATCCAAGCCGTAGAGGACAGCGGCATCGACATCGACGATCTCATCGCCTCTGTGAACAGGGTGGTAGGAGAGGACGATAGCCATGTGATCCTCCGTCCCAGAGCCAAGGAGGAGAAAGCCCCCCTCAGCCTCCACGTAGCTCCCATTCAGGAGGGCTATGTCGATTCCAACCGCAGAGTCCCCGAGGAAGCTTCGGAGGAATATAAGGAAGAAACCGTCGAGAAGAAAAAGAAGAGCGCCGCCTGGCTGCCTGTGTGCATCGTGCTGATCCTTGTGGCGGCACTGGGCTGTGTGATGGCCTTCCTTCTGAACAATTACTATGTCACCGTGGACCGTCTGGATGTTCTGAGCTATACCACAGACCGTCTGTCCGTTGAGCTGATCAGTCCCGATGCTCAGGAGTGCTTCCTGATCACCTGCACAGACAACTACGGCAACAGCTATCCCCGTACCGTAGAGGGCAATGTTTACACCTTCACCGGTTTGAGAGAGAAAACTGCCTACACCGTCAGTGTCTACGCCACGGAATATCACAAGCTTAGCACCGGCAAGTCCTATAATATCACCGTCACCACCCCCGGCAGCACCAATGTCACCGACTTCACCGCCCATCGGGGAGGACAGCCGGGAGAGGTTCTTCTGAACATCACCCACGAAGGCCCCACCCCCTCGGAATGGTCCCTCACCGTCACTGACGGGGAGGGCAATGTGAAGGGTCCCTTCTCCTTCAGCACCCAGACCTATAGTGTAGTGGGTCTGGAGGATAACAAGCCCTATATCTTCACCCTCAGCGCCGCAGAGAATCTCTATCTCTCCGGCAAGACCACCTTGGAATACAGCCTCCTGCCCGTGGTTACCGTGGATTCTCTCCACATTACCGACGTCACCACAGACAGCGTTTCTATCGCTTGGCTCTGCGGCGAGGTGAGCCCGGAGCAGTGGACCGTCACCTGCGAGGCCAAGGATTATTCCCAGACCCAGACCACGGACAAGATGCAGTTGACCTTCAGCGGCATCACGGATTTCAGCCAAGCTGTGCGCTTTAGCATTAGCGCTCCCGGCATGGATGATCCTGCGGTTCTGGAGCTTGGGGCTATGCCCTACATCCTGGAGGGTCTGAAGGCAGAGCCTCAGGAGGACGGCACCGTTCTGGTCTCTTGGGAAACTCCCGCCGGCAGTCCCAAGGGTGGCTGGCATCTGTCCTATCAGCCTGTGGGCAGCTTCCACGTTCCCTATGTCATCAGCTCCGGTCATGAGGATATGACTGCCAATAGTGTCACCCTCCGTGAGCTGATCCCCAATACGGAATATCAGATCACCCTCCACCTCACCGCCGAGGATGCCGCACAGCCCCTCTTCGGTGAGACCGGCACCTCTGTGAAGACACCGGAGGCAAAGAAGTTCTCCGGCTATTCTCTCAGCCCCGCTCCCGTATTCAAGTCCGATTCCCCCAATGCCTCCCTGTGGCTCCTGCCGGAGAAGGAGGATTGGAGCTATAAGGATCTGAAGTACATGCGGACGGAATTCACCGCAGACGAGAAGATCGCCATCTGCCTGCAGATCGAAAGCGTCGCCGCCTCCGACGATCAGGTAAAGCTCCTCTACGTCCTGCGTGATGCCGACGGTCAGGTGGTCGCCGAGGAACGGAAGGAAATGAGCTGGAATTCCCTGTGGTTCGATCGCCGCCATGCCAATGCCGTTCCCCTGCCCATTCGAGAGGGAGAAAGCAAGAGCCTTTCCGGCAACTACAAGCTGGAGATCTATATTAATAATCTGCTTCTCTTGGAGAGAAAGGTCGTCATCCTGTAACGGCAGCCGCTCCGGGTCCTGCCGGATCCGGAGCGGTATTTTTAGCCCGTATCTGTTATGTGGAATTTTTTCCCATTAGATATCATTTTACCCCATGGAAAAGGAGGAAAACATGGAAAACTGGTTCGTTGTTGTAATGGGCTTTGTTACGGTTTTCGTGGTACTCATCCTGATCATCGGTCTGTGCTACCTGCTGGCACTGGCCTGTAAGGAAAAAGAAGAGAAAACCGAAGAAGCCCCTGCCGCCGTCTCTACGGAGACCATCCCCAATCGAGCAGAATTCGTCGCCGCCGTCAGCGCCGCCATTGCTGAGTTCAGCGGTACCGATGCCTCTGCCATTCGTATTGTATCTATTAAAAAACTCTAATTTCAGAAAGGTGTAACATCATGAAAAAGTATCGTGTCAATGTCAACGGCTCTGTCTATGAGATCGAAATCGAAGAAATGAATGCCCCCGCAACCATGTCCGCTCCCGCTGCTGCTCCCAAGGCAGCTGCTCCGGCCCCCGCAGGCGGCACTCAGGTCAAGGCTCCCATGCCCGGCACCATTCTGGACGTTAGAGTACAGAACGGCCAGACCGTGAAGAAGGGTACTGTTATCTGTGTTCTGGAAGCCATGAAGATGGAAAACGAGATCCCCGCCCCCTGTGACGGCAAGATCGGCTCCCTGAATGTCCGCAAGGGCGACAGCGTGGAGACTCAGGCTCTCATTTGCACCATCGGCTAATGATCCTTTATACGGAGGATTGCAATGCCCAAAGATAGAACCCTTCAGCGCAGAGGCTTGGCAGGCTTAGTGATCTTGGCCCTGCTGGTATGCCTTTGCTTCACCCTCGCAGTACCCGCTGCCGCCGAGGAAGCTCAGCCCCCTCTGCTCATCTCCCCTGCCCCCACCGAGCCGGAGGAAGTGAAAACCAATGCCGATGCGGTTTCGGACTTTATCGGTGACATGGGGATCACCATGCTCATTCAGAATATGGACTGGAAGAGCGCTGTCATGATCCTCCTGTCCTTCTTCCTCATGTATCTTGCCATCGGCAAGGGCTTCGAGCCTCTGCTCCTTCTGCCCATTGCCTTCGGTATGCTGCTGACCAACCTGCCCGGTGTAGGGATGTTCCACAGTGAGATCTTTGAAGGCGGTCATATCCATTGGGATATGTTCCGTGACGGTGTCCCCCTGGCAGACGGCAGCTCGGAATCCGTCGGCCTCATCGACATCCTCTATTTAGGTGTCAAGTTAGGCATCTATCCCTGTCTGATCTTCGTCGGTGTGGGTGCTATGACGGACTTTGGCCCCCTGATCGCCAACCCCAAGAGCCTGCTCTTAGGTGCCGCCGCTCAGTTAGGCATCTTCGTGGCTTACCTTGCCGCAACAAGCCTTCTGGGCTTCACCCAGACAGAGGCCGCTTCCATCGGCATCATCGGCGGCGCAGACGGCCCCACCGCCATTTACACCACCTCTATTTTAGCCCCCCATCTTTTAGGACCCATCGCCATTGCCGCCTACTCCTATATGGCTCTGGTTCCCGTGATCCAGCCTCCCATTATGAGAGGTCTGACCACTAAGAAGGAGCGCCTGATCCGCATGGATAACCTGCGGCCTGTTTCCAAGAAGGAAAAGATCATTTTCCCCGTGGCTGTGACCTTCTTTGTTTCTATTTTCGTCCGTTCTGCCGCTCCCCTCATCGGCTGTCTTATGCTGGGCAACCTTCTGAGAGAATGCGGTGTCACTGATAGACTTGCCAAAACCGCCCAGAATGAGCTGATGAACATCGTGGTCATCTTCTTGGGGATCTCCGTCGGCGCAACTGCCAAGGCAGAGTCCTTCTTAGATTGGGCTACCATCGGCATCCTGGTCATGGGCATCGCCGCCTTCGCAGGTGGTACTGCAAGCGGTGTGCTTTTGGCAA
>JAFOZC010000255.1 GCA_017391305.1 Oscillospiraceae bacterium
CATACTTGCCACCACGATTCTTGTTTATTTGGTCATTTACAATATATCATAGAGTGGCAAGAGGGAGGACTTCGGTTCTTCCTCTTTTTTTATTTCCTCCGAAATTTTCGGGTTTTGCCAATTATTATTTTACACTAAGCATTTTGCGCTGCGATAAATAAAGAGATATCAAAAAACCGATCCGGAGGATAGGGCGGCATCCCCCCTGTTCCGAAGCATCCGTCAGGTAGCTCGGCAAGGCGGAGTTCCTTGCGAAGGACGGTAGGGCTTTGCAGAGAATCCCCCCCCATAGTGACCGGGTGGGTGACTATGGGGGGCGCAAGGTCTATGCTGCAGGGTGGGAGGGGAAGCGGAGAATGACTTTGAAGAGGTCACCGTCTACGGTAAGCCGGAACTCTCCTCCGCACAGCTCGGTATAGCTCTTTGCGATGGCAAGACCCAGACCGCTGCCCTCGGTGCTTCGGGCGCTGTCTCCGCGTACGAAGCGACCGATGATCTCCTCCGCACTGAAGTCCATGGGGTAGGAGGAAATATTTTTGATTTCCAGAAGCACCTGTCCCTCTTCCTCCTTTGCGGAAAGATATACTCTGGTGTTCTTCATGGCATATTTCAGGGCATTTTGGATCAGATTTCCCAGAACACGGGACATCTTTCTGCCGTCTGCGAAGATATATCGCTCCGGCTCTGTTTTCACACAAAAGCTTAGGCCGGACTGTCGGATCTCTCCGTCCAGCTCTCCCAGTGTCTGCTGGAGCAGGAGCTGTGTGTCCAATTTTTCCCACAGGATCTCCTCATTGCCGCTTTGCGCCTTGGAAATATCGAACAGATCCTGTGTCAGGCGCTTGAGTCTGTCACTCTTGCTTGCAATGACACTGACATAATCCCTCGCCTCCTCCGGCAAGCCCTCCACCTTGGACAGAAGCTCTGTGTAGTTGATAATGGAGGTCAGAGGGGTCTTCAGATCATGGGAGACATTGGTGATCAGCTCTGTTTTCATCCGTTCTGCCTTCACCTTGGCGGCAACAGATTCATTGAGGCCTTCGGCAATGTCGTTGATGTTCTTCCCCAGCTCTCTTAAATCTGCGCTTTTGGGTTCCGGAAGCTTGTAGCTGACATTTCCGCTACGGATCTGTGCCGCACCTTCCTTGATCTCATGGAAGTCTCTTCCCCAGCGGACAATGAAATATACCCCTGCGCCGAAGGGGAGCAACATCAGCAGCAGCGGCCCGCCGCTGTAGGATTCCGATGCCAAAATACTCAGGAATATGATGATGACGGTATAGCCCAGCAGCAAGGCAATGCGGAATGCGGTAAACACCCGTCCGAAGGCCTCTGCCATGGAACGGATCAGCCTTCTGAGCCCTCTGTACAATGCGGTACACAGCTTTTTCACCAAGCGGAAGCCGTGGATCAGAATAAAACAAATCAGGCTGCGGCGAACAAAACAGCCGTTCTTTACATTCCGAATCAGGGAAAGCAGGGAGCACAGTGTCACACCGCCCACTAGGGGCATCAAGAGACCTCCCGCAAGATAGGCCGAATCCAACGGAAGCTGCCCCATAAACGCTTCATCCAAGGTCCAAATTTGCACAAGGCTACCTCCTATGATAAAGGCCGCCATGGCTACCAAATGAATCTCTGCCCAAATACGGTCTGTCCAGCTTTCCAAGGGCGCTCCAAGTCTGTCTCTGCCGCATACACACAGAAGGTAGATGAGCAGAAGCACGGCAAGCAGTACACAACACAGCACACGGGCCCCGGCAGTATAGAGGATCTTCTCCTGCCTGTCCCAAAGCTGTCTGCACTGTTCGGCATAGTCCTGTCTGATCCTTGTACAGATGATCAGATCCGAAGGCTCTCTCACCCCTTCCAAATATTCCAAATACATGGGAAGTCGGTAGTCCCTTCGGGAGGTATCCAGATATACGTTCCCTTGGGTGTTCAGGGAGAAATATCGGTAGATCCCCTGCTCTGTCAGGCTATCTGCACTTTCTGCATTGCAGTTGGTGAAGACCCGTCCTCTCCACTGTACATAGTACTCCACCCTATCTCCGTAATGAAGGCTGTCCAGACCCTCCCGAATGTCCTTTTCCAGCTCTGCATCATCCAGAGAGATCTCCCCGAGAGGAGGAGCAAACTCCGTAGGTTCGGCTTCATATCCGGACGTATATTCCGATGTAGGTTCTATGGTTTCCATTTCTCTCCAACGATCCTCCACCGGCTTCCTGTAGGGAAGTAAAACCTTATATTCCACCTCTTCCAGCAAGGCCTCGAAATAATAGCATTCCTCAAAGCTTTTGCCGAAATCATAAAGGAAGCTCTCCTCTTTATACAACAGCTCCGCTCCCCGAATCCCGCTGAGGAGTCCCAGGGTCAGGGACAGGAGTAGCAGCAGCACTGCCAAGAATTTGGTGTATTTCGAATACAGAATCTTCTTCATAAACTTCTCCTTTCTCAGTCGATTTTGTAGCCAATGCCCCAGACCACCTTGAGGTAACGGGGCTCTTTGGGATTGATCTCGATCTTCTCCCTTATGTGACGGACATGGACGGCTATGGTGTTATCCCCTACCGCTACGGTCTCGTCCCAAACATTGCGGTAGATCTCCTCCGCTGAGAATACCCTGCCGCGATTACGGAGCAACAGCTCCAGAATCTTGTACTCAATGGGTGTCAGGCGCACTTTTTCCCCCTCTACCTTCACCTGCTTGGTCTCGGTATTCAGGGAAAGACCGTCTACCGTGATCTCCCCGTTTTGCTTGCCCATAGAGCCAAGGGTAGTATAGCGGCGAAGTTGAGATTTTACCCTTGCCA
The DNA here is from genome assembly GCA_017391305.1 of Oscillospiraceae bacterium. Classification (GTDB taxonomy): domain Bacteria; phylum Bacillota; class Clostridia; order Oscillospirales; family Oscillospiraceae; genus JAZOXB01. The sequence goes on from JAFOZC010000255.1 coordinate 2,814, forward strand.
CAAGCTCCGAGGGATTAAAGGGCTTGGTCACATAGTCATCTGCCCCTGCGGTAAGTCCCAGGATCTTGTCCGCATCCTCAGACTTGGCAGACAGAAGGATCACCGGGATATTTCGGGATTCCCGAAGCTTCATCAGCGTGCGGATCCCGTCCAGCTTGGGCATCATGATATCCAGGATCATCAAATGGATCTCCTGCTCTGCCAAGATCTCCAGAGCCTGTAAGCCGTCGTAAGCCTTGCAGACTCCATATTTCTCTCCGGCAAGAAAAATACCAATACTGTCCACGATCTGAGGATCGTCATCTACAATTAAAATATTCATTCCTATCACCTCCACCTACAATATAACACATAATTCTTAAGAACAGCCAAGGAAATTTATGAAGATTCGTTAAGAAATCAAAAAATCCCCTGCTCCCTCTTTGGCAAAAGCCAAAGAGGGAGCAGAAGGTGGATCTGTTTTGCCCCTTCCTGCCTCTGCCATGGATAGGCATTTGGCAATTCTCCTGTCCTCACACCTGCAGGCTTATTCAGAGGCCCTTGTTGATACGGCTGTTCCAAACAGGAGACAGAATAAGGAAGAGGGCGCTGCTGCAAAGGCTTTGGATCAGGTTGCCGGGGATGGACGCAAGGGGGCTGAGGAAGCTGCCGTAGAGGAGGGCTTCATAAATATAGTAGCCGCCCACACACAGCAGGGCCGCAAGAGGAAGTGCGAGAATATTCCGAGTGCAGAGAAGCTTTTTGCTCTTGCGAGTGAAGCACAGGACTGTCAGGGCCTTAATGATCGCAGAGGCAGGAGCCCATAGGTGGAAGCCGGAGAGGCAGTCTGCCAGAGCCGCACCTACACTGCCTACAAAGATCCCGTGAGGCAGGGGCAGGATACAGGCCGCCAGATACAGTACCCCGTCTCCCAAATGGACATAGCCCCTCCCCACCGGAATGTGGAGGTAGGCAGTGAGAATATACACGATCGCCGTGAGCAGTGCCGTCAGCACCATCAGGCGGAGCCGTTCTCTCTTTTCGATTCGATTTTCTTTGGTCGGCTGTTTCAGCTGTGTGAGGTGATCCTGTTTCATATTCTGTTTCCTCCTAATTCATATAGATAGTCTTCAAAGCAGATCCCATCGGGCTCCGGTACTCGGCGATCCATCGTCCTGCGTAAGGCTTTGGCGATAAAGGCAGAGGCTCTTGCCACAGAAGCTCCCAGCTCCACACCCTTCACCGCATCTGCCGCAAGGATGGAAGCAAATACGTCCCCCGTCCCTGCTCGACAAGGGCCTGTCTTATGCTCCCGCACCACCAGAGGAGGCTGTCCGTGGCGGTAGACGAAATTCTCTAAGTCCTCTCCCCGTTCCAAACCGGAGATCACGATCTTTTCCGGCCCCATAGCATGAAGCTCCCTGCACAGCTCCAACAGCTCCTCCTGTCCGGGATCGGGAAGATAGTCTCTGCCTGTCAGAATGCAGGCCTCCGTGAGGTTGGGGGTCAGAATATCCGCATATTGCAGTAATCGTCTCATCCCCTCCGCCGCCAAGGGAGAATAGGTGCTGTACAAAGCCCCGTCGTCGCCCATGACCGGATCCACCACCGTGACGGTGTGGGGCTTCTTGAAGCGTTCCATAAAGGTGCATACCAGATCTATCTGTTCCGCAGAACCCAAAAACCCTGTCAGAATTCCGTCGAAGGTAAGTCCCAGCTTTTCCCACTGATCCATATATGCCCCCATGTGAGAGGTAAAGTCTGTATAGTAGAAGCTGTCGTAGCCTGTGTGGTTAGAAAAGATCGAGGTAGGCAGAGGACAGCACTGGATCTGCATGGCAGAGATGATCGGCAGGGCTACTGCCAGAGAACAGCGACCGAAACCGCAAAAATCGTTGATCGCCGCAATTTTTTTCTGTTGTTCCATAGGAAACACCTTTTCCCTTGCTTTTTGTTCCCCCATAGTATATAATGGATTTGATATTATGAAAATAGCCAGAATAGGAGTGTTTTATATAACCAGATGAAATATTCCATTGTAAAAGATCCCGCTGCTCCTGCCTATTTGCAGCTCTACACCCAGCTACGGCAGGATATCGTTGATGGGCTGTGTCCCTATGGCAGTAAGCTTCCCTCCAAGCGTACCGTTGCAGAGGAATTACATATCAGCACCGTCACCGTGGAGCATGCCTATGCCCTGCTGTGTGACGAGGGCTATGCAGAGGCGCGACAGAGAAGCGGCTTCTATGTGAGCTTCCGCAATGATCGAGGCTTTGCCGGGGTAGCGAGAAGCTGTCCCATGCCACGGGAGCATCGGTCTACGGACTCTAAGAGCGAGTTCCCCTTCTCCCTTTTGAGCAAAACCATGCGACGGGTCATCAATGACTGCGGCCCTCTGCTTTTAGAGCCCTCTCCCGGTGGGGGGCGGTGGGAGCTGAGAGAGGCTATCGGTCAGTACCTGGGGCGAAGTCGGGGGATCCACGTTCTCCCGGAGCAGATCATCATCGGTTCCGGGGCAGAACAGCTCTACACCCTGCTACTGACCCTTCTGGGAAGGAGTCGAAGCTATGCCATCGAAGCCCCCTCCTACCACAAGATCGAGCAGATATACCGTATTTCCGGAGTAGATTTTTCCATGCTCCCCCTAGGGCAGGAGGGAATCGAAAGCGGCCCTCTGTGGAGCTGTGAGGCAGATATTCTCCACATCTCTCCCTACCGCAGCTTCCCCAGCGGTGTTACCGCCTCGGCATCGAAACGGCACGAATATCTCTGCTGGGCGGAGCGAGGAGAGCGCTACATCATAGAGGATGATTTCGAGTCGGAATTCTCCGTATCCAAGAAGCCGGAGGACACCCTCTTCTCCCAATGCCCCACGGAACGGGTGATCTATATGAACAGCTTCTCCAAGACCATCTCCCCTGCCCTTCGGGTGGGCTATCTGGTGCTTCCCAATGCGCTGTTGCCCACCTTCCGCAAGAAACTGGGCTTCCTGTCCTGCTCGGTACCCACCTTTGAGCAATTGGTCTTGGCAGAGCTGCTGTCCGGGGGCGAATTTGAACGACACATCAATCGAGTCCGCCGCAAATTGCGGAAAGAGCTACAGAGTCGGTAGCCCTATATGATATAAGGAGGTTTTTTATGAAACGAATGCTAAAATATTTGAAGCCCTACGGGAAGCTCTTAGCTCTGTCTATGGTGCTGATCTCTCTGGCTTCCTTCTGCGACCTGCTGTTGCCGGCGCTTATGAGTAATATCCTGAATTTCGGCATACGGGATCGGGACATGAGCTACATTCTGGGCGCCTGTCTGCAAATGCTGTGCATTTCCGCCGGGAGTCTGGGCTGTATCCTGTGGGGCAGCAAGCTGTCATCCAAGGTCGTTGCGGGCTTCTGTGCAGATCTGCGCAGTGACATTTTCCGCAAGGTCAACACCCTGTCCTTTGAGGAATTCGGTGCTATGGGTACTGCCGCCTTGGTCACCCGTGCCACCCATGATGTCATGACCGTATCCTGGGTAGCCTCCATGCTCTGCGGCACAGTGGCAACCATTCCCATGCTGTTCCTCGGAGGTGTGATCCTCGCTATGGCGAAGGATATGCTGTTAAGCCTGATCCTGCTGATCTTTGTTCCCGTGATCCTTTTTATCGTTCTTGCCATCGGACGGAAGGTTCTGCCTCTGTGGAAGCGTTCCGATCTGTATATTGACAGACAGAATGCCATCATGCGAGAACGGCTCAGAGGTATCCGTGTGATCCGTGCTTTCCGCTCAGAGGATCGGGAGCATGGCAGAATTGCGGAAGCCACGGAGATCATGGCAGAGAATATTATCAAAGGTAATGTTTCCATGGGCATCCTCATGCCCGTGTCCCTGTTCCTGTTCAATGTAGCAACGGTACTGATCGTGTATTTCGGTGCCTTCCGTATGGAGGCCGGTTCTCTCAGTGCAGGTGATATTTTCGCCGTAATACAGTATGTAAGCATGGTCATGGGCGGTATGATGATGGGCTCTTTTGCCATCATCATGTATCCCCACGCAAAGGTTGCCGCTGACCGCATCGGAGAGATCTTCGATGCCAAGGGCATGGGCAATAATACTCTTGGGGAAGATCGCACACCGGAGGGAGAGATCAGCTTCCGCAACGTCAGCTTCTCCTACGGTGGCAGTGAGGATGCGGTGAAGAACATCTCCCTGACCATCGGAAAAGGACAGAAGGTGGCCTTCATCGGCGGTACGGGCAGTGGCAAATCCACCCTGATCTCCCTGATCCTCGGCTTCCGCCGTCCCGGAAAAGGCGAGCTGCTCTTTGACGGCATCCCTGCCGAAAACATCAGTAAGCGCTCCCTCCGCAAGGGCATCAGCTCGGTTTTGCAGGGTGCGGCCATTTATACGGGAACCATCGGTGAGAACATCCGCATGGGTAAGGAAAACGCCACAGAGGCCGAGCTTCTGGAAGCGGCGAAAATTGCACAGTTAGGCTCTTTCCTCGAAGAATGCGGTGGCTTGGACTATGAGATCAAGCAGGCCGGCAAGAACCTCTCCGGTGGGCAGAAGCAACGGCTTTCCATTGCCAGAGCTATTGTGAAGGAAGCCCCTATTTACATCTTTGACGACAGCTTCTCCGCTCTGGATTTCCTGACAGAGAAGAACCTCCGCAGTGCTCTCAATGAGAAAATTCAGGGAAAGACCCAGATCGTAGTGACCCAGCGCATCAGCTCCGCCATGAGTGCAGACTGCATCTTCGTCATGGATAAGGGCTGTCTGGTAGATTCCGGCAAGCACGAGGAGCTGTTGGGGCGCTGTACCATTTACCGTGAGATCTATGCCTCTCAGACAGGAGGTGGCACAAAGTGAAAGAAAACAAAGGAAAGAACGACCGTCTGATCCTGCGCCTTCTCAAGGAGGCCAAATCCATCCATAAGTGGCTCCTCTTAGCCTGCGGTCTGTGTGTGCTGATCATCGCCTGCTCCGTGGCAAGTCCCAAGCTCTTAGGCTCTGTGATCGACACCCTCTATGCCTACTGGGATGGCAGCCGCCAAGGAAATGTCGTCGAGGAGATCCTTCCCTCCCTCGGCATTCTGCTGGCCCTGTATCTGGGCTACAGCCTGTTCAGCTATCTGAAAATGCTCCTGCTCAACAAGGTGGTCAGCCGTCATTTCACCTGTTCCCTCCGCATCCGTATGTCCGACAAGATCCGCAGACTCCCTGTGAGCTATGTGGATCAGACCCCTGTGGGAGACATTCTGTCCCGTATGACCGATGACGTATCCACCGTAGGCAACTACATCCACCAGATCGTGGATATCCTTATGACCGGCTTCATCAATCTCCTTGCCATCAGCCTGCTGATGCTTCGGGAGGATTGGCGGCTGGCTCTGCTGGTTCTGGCGCTGACTCCGGCCTCCATCTGGCTGTCCACCTTCATTTCCTCCAAGAGTGAGAAGCACTTCCATGCCATGTTCACCGAGGGTGGCAATCTCAATGCCCATGTGGAGGAGGCCTTCACCAATTTTGCCACCACCAAGGCCTACAATCTGGAGGAATATACAGAGAAAAAGCACACCGCCATCAACGAACGGCGGAAAAATGCCGAGTCCCGAGCCAACTTCACCCGTTCTGTTGTCCGTCCCATCATTACCTTCTCCAACGCTCTGGCCTATATCGCCATCTGCCTCATGGGTGGCTGGCTGTTGGTTTCCGGACGGGTGGATTCTGTGGGTGTCATTGTGACCATCCTCCTCTTTGCCAAGCAATTCGCCTCTCCCTTGGAACAGATTGCCAACGGTCTGGGAGAAATGCAACATACCAAGGCTGCCGCACGCCGTGTTTTCAAGCTTCTGGATATGCCGGAAGAAAGGAATGCCACCGGCACACTGCCGAAGGCCGCAGAGGGCTATGTGAAATTTGATCATGTAGACTTCTCCTACGACCCCGATACCCCGTTGATCGAGAATCTGAACATTGATGTAAAGAAGGGACAGAATGTTGCCATCGTCGGCCCTACCGGCGCAGGTAAGACCACTATTGTCAATTTGCTCATGGCCTTCTATGATATTCAGAAGGGCCGTATCCTGATCGACGGCGTGGATATTGCCACCCTATCCAGAGAGGAGCTGAGAGATCAGTTTGCTATGGTCCTTCAGGACACTTGGCTCTTCCGTGGCAGCATTGCGGAAAATGTGGCCTACGGCAAGCCTCAGGCCAGCCGAGAGGAGATCGTGGCCGCCTGTGACAAGGCCTACTGCGATCACTTCATCCGTACTCTGCCTCAGGGCTATGATACCATCGTAGGGGATGACACCACAAATCTCTCCGGCGGTCAGAAACAGCTTTTGACCATCGCCCGTGCCATGCTGGCAGACAGACAGCTTCTCATTCTGGACGAGGCTACCTCCAACGTGGATACCCGTACAGAGATCCTTCTGCAAAAAGCTATGGATAATCTGATGAAGGAGCGCACCTGCTTCGTCATCGCCCACAGACTTTCCACCATCGTGGATTCCGATCTGATCTTGGTGCTGGATCACGGCAGGATCGTAGAGCAGGGTACTCACAGAGAGCTTCTTGCCAAGAAGGGCTTCTACCACAGGCTCTACACCAGCCAGTACGCTATCTGATCCCTATGGGAGAACCTATTTTTTCATAAAAAACAGCCCTGCATGGAGGCACATCGGTCGTGCTTCTATGCAGGGCTTTGTATGATATGGAATTAGTTGCCCCTTTGCAGGTATCTGGTAAGGATGGCGGCGATTTGGGCTCGGGTGGCAGTGTCACCGGGAGCCAATCTTCCACCGCCCACACCGCTGATAAGACCTACACCTGTGGCCCAGATCATAGAAGTCCGGGCATAGGAGCTGACCTTTGACCCATCGGTGAAGGCGCTGAGACTTCCGCTTATCTGGGGCTGTCCCTCGTAGCGGTAGAGAATAGCGGCGATCTGCTCACGGGTGATGGGCGTGTCGGGCGCAAAGCGTCCCTGCCCCACACCGCTGACGATGCCGTTACCGGCAGCCCAAATGACCGCATCGGTGAACCAGCTCTTGGGAACATCGGTAAAGGGATTGCTCATCCCCTCCACAGAGGGCGAGCCTTCCACACGGTACAGAATGGTCACCAGCATGGCACGTGTCACATCTCCGGTGGGGTTAAAACGACCGTTGCCCACACCGTACATCAGTCCCTTCTCTACCATGAAGCTAACGGAGCTGTCGTACCAGCTCCCCTTCTCAACATCACTGAACTCCGGGGTCTCCGGCTCGGAGGGCTTAGG
>JAFOZC010000256.1 GCA_017391305.1 Oscillospiraceae bacterium
AGAGGGATTGAAAATTGTACGTATTCGCATTCGTTCCCATATAAATCTCAACTTTATCCTGCAACAATCCCTCACCGCCTTCGGCGGAGCTCCCTTTACACAAGGGAGCCTTAGCCGCTACCATGCCTTCGGTCTGCTCGACAAGCCGGGATGTGTCGCTCTGCTCATCGGTGGCTCCTTGGTATGATCGTTGGAAGTGGGCAGGTTTGGAAGGAGGGGAGCAGTTGAGAGATGGGATAGAAAAACCGCACTGTATCGGGGAGCGCTTCCCTGATACAGTGCGGTTTGTTATGTGTGGTTGCCGTTCCGAGCATGGGTGGGTGGAGATCAATAGGTACTCTGTCCATGCTTGGGGCAACTGCTGTTTGAGGGCTTACTTTTTGTATTCTACCAATTCTACAGTATAGCCTGCGGCGCGGAGGCCGTCTACAAGGCCGTCGTCTGCCAAGAGATGGGCAAGGCCTACCGCATAGAAGACGGTTTTGCCGCTTGTCAGATACCCCTTGGCGATCTCGATCATGTTGATATCACGCTCTGTGGACATGGCATTCTCATATTCCTGTCGGAGGGCTTCCAATTCCTCGTCCACTTCGGTGGTTTCTTCCTCTGTGTCTTCCTCTGTGTCTTCCTCTGTGTCTTCCTCTGTGTCTCCCTCTGTGTCTTCCTCTGTTTCTTCCTCTTCGTCATTGATGTACTTCCGCAGGGTTTCCTCGTCTCCGGCACACCACATTTCGAAGAGCTCCAACAAACCTTCGTTATAGCTACTGCGCTCGTAGGTCAAGGCTTCCTTTAGAAGCTGCTCCTGAAGGCCATCGGAGAAGTTGCTGAGCATCTGTGTTTGTTCCTCAGCACTTTCCACATCTAAGATCTCCTTCCCTGCCTTCTCTGCCAGATCCAGCAGTCTCCGATCCATTCCCTTTTCAGAGAACAGCCGTCTGCCGTTTTGCCGCAGAGCGCCGGTAATGGAGCTTTCCCACACAAAGGGTTTCATATAGTCCATATTACTGTTATACTGTCCAAGGCACTTGAGCATCTTGACCGCCGCTTCGTATACCTCTTCCTCCAGATGATCCTTTGTTTGGCTGTCATCTGTATAGTAATACAATTCCGTAATGCTGTCAGCGTATTCCTCGTCCTCTTCCATGTTCTTATCGTCTTCGTTGAGGTTAAACTCTACAGCCAGAGCATCGGAGGCCTCAAAGGCATCATAGATCTCCTGCGGTAAAAAGGCGGTGCGTTCATCACCCACGTGAATCGTGCCAAAGAGCCACATCTCACTGCCATCGGCACCGGTGACACGATAGAGCAAGGGTGTAGCCTCCACCGGGGGCTTCTCTTCCTCGGGATACTTGTCGGTGATGGTATGATATGCCATGGGGTCTGAGCCCACAAGCTGGGCATTGTATGACTGAGAATGCTCACACTCCTGCCCCTCCACGGTATACAGACCCTTATAGTCAAAGCCATAGGAGGTGGGCAGCCAGGTATCGGGATCCACACCCATATAACCGCTGAAGCCCTTTTCCTCATACTTGCTTGCAATGGAGGCCAAGGGGTCACTGTCTCCAAAGAAGGCCGCAGTGGTGTCGGATTTGAAGTGTTCCAGACATTCCGCATTCTGAGAAGTAAACTCGAAGAAGAACAACTCTCCCATTGCGCTGACTTCACAGGTCTCGATCCAGGAAACGTCCATCATATCCTCTTGGAAAATTTCGGAAACATATTGTTCTATCGTTCTGTCACCGGACTTCACTACCTGGGTTTTTCCATCCTGCTTCACAGTGAGGACACCGCTTCTGTAGATGCTTTCCGTTTCCATTTCCTCCGTGCCGTCAGGAAGCATGACTTGGGTGAAGACCCTTTCCTTCATAAGAGGTCGGTCTGCGCTGTGTTCATAGCTGATACTTCTGCCGTAATACAGCACACCTGCCGCCTGATTGATGAGAAGCTCGGAAATGGAAGCACTGCTGCTCTCGGAAGCATTCCAGTTCCGAATGGCACGATCCATAATTCTGGGCGCCCAGCAGTAAGAGAGGAGAACATAGCTATCCCCATCCGTCGGAGGCTCCGTACCCAGACTTGCCTCTGCCTCAACGGAAGGCGTTGTACTGACCTCCAGAACAATATCCGCAGAGCCCTGACGGTAGGTGACGGTATAGCGCATGGAGCTGATCCCCTTTGTGCTCAGAACCACCTCTCCCGTAGCCTCCTGCAGTACCGCATAATCGGCTGCAACCCAGGTCTCCATAGCAGTTGCATCGGAAAACTTGAGCACAGTTCCCTGATCACTCTTCTCTACCTCGCCGGAGGCAAAGTTCTCTGCATCAAAGAGACAGGGAGGATACTGCCGCTCGAAAAAGGCTTCCTGCCCTGCCTCGTCACGGTATTTTTTCTCGCCGTAGGTGGCATAGGTACTGCCGTCTACGAAGAACTCTGTGTAAGCAATGGCATCGTTACCGTTATAGTGGACCATTGCATCGACCTGACCCACAAGCTCACTGTCCAGCCCCTCAAAGACCGCAGTTCCGCTGATGGTCTGTACAAAAAGATCCTCCCAGACCTTATGCTCCTCCCTGGCCTCAAAGCCCATGGAGATATTGGAAGCCCCCTTTAGAGGCTCCACCGCCTCTGCAAAAAGCTCATGAGCCGTGGGCTCCGGAGCTTGGGTGGTGGTGGGAAGGCTTGTGGTCTCCGGTTCTTGGGTGGTGCTTTCGGTTGGCTCTGTCTCCGAGTTTCCCCCGGTACAGGCTGTCATCCCCATAAGGAGTGCAAAAATCAGAACAAGGGCAATCCATCTCTTTCTCATGGTTCTATTCCATCCTTTCCAAATTTTCGCCTGTGTGATATCTATAGTATACACCAATATTTTACATTTGTCAACCGAAATTCCGTCTTTTTTCCCATTCTCCCCATTGCCGAAGGGATAGGGTCATAGTTCCTTTCTTCTTTCAGAAACGGTATTATAGCTGTTCGCCCTCAAAGGATTTGGTGGCATAGGCATTGAGGCTTTGGTCGGCTGTATTGCCGCTGAGGTATTCGTAGTAGCCCTGAGAGCCGATCATGGCGGCATTGTCGCCACAGAGGGACAAGGGAGGCATACATAGGCGAACCCCTCTTTTCTCGCATTCTCGGGTCAGTGCGGCACGGATGTGGGAATTTGCCGCCACACCGCCGGCTACCGCAAGAGTCTTGTGACCTGTTTGATCCAAGGCCATCATGGTACGGGGTACCAGCATTTCTGTCACAGCGGCGCAGAAGGAGGCACAGAGATCCGGGATCTGTAGGTTTTCTCCCTTCTGCTGCTTGTTGTGGATCAGGTTCACTGCGGCGGTTTTCAGACCGGAGAAGGACATATCCAGGGGATTGCCGCTGAGCTTGGTATGGGGCAGAGGATAGACCGTGGGATCTCCCTGCTGTGCCGCCTTGTCCAGCGCGGCTCCACCGGGATAGGGCATATCCAGCATGCGGCCTACCTTGTCAAAGCACTCTCCCGCCGCATCGTCACGGGTAGAGCCTAAGATCTCCATATCCGTGTAGTCCTTCACATCCACGATCATGGTGTGACCGCCGCTGACTACCAGACAGAGGAAGGGGGGCTTCAGATCGGGGTAGGCAATATAATTGGCGGCAATATGACCCCGAATATGGTGGACAGGGATCAGAGGCTTGTTCAAGGCCAAGGCCGCTCCCTTGGCAAAGTTCACCCCAACCAGAAGTGCGCCGATGAGACCGGGGGCATAGGTCACCGCAATGGCATCAATGTCCTGCCGTGTGACCCCTGCCTTGGCAAGGGCCTGATCTGCAAGGCCGTAAATGGCCTCAATATGCTTCCGAGAGGCGATCTCCGGCACAACTCCGCCGTAAATGCGGTGGAGCTCTACCTGTGAGGCAATGCAATCGCACAGCACCTGCCTGCCGTCACGGACTAAGGCAACGGCAGTTTCATCACAGGAGGATTCAATAGACAGGATCAGCATGGCATAGCTCCTTTCTCATGATCAGGGCATCTTCTTGGGGATCGGTGTAGTAATTCCTTCTCCGTCCCACTTCCGTGAAGCCCAGACGGGTATATAGGCCTATGGCAGGGGCATTGGAGGCACGAACCTCCAAGGTGAGGCTCTCCATTCCCCGCTCCAGCAGGGCATCCATAAGAGCCACCATTAGGGCTTCTCCAATACCCTGTCGGCGGTAGTCGGGGGAAACGGCAATGTTCATCACATCTGCCTCGGGAGGGCAGGACTGAGAGCCCACATAGGCCACCGCCACACCCTCTCTTTCCTCCACCAGCCACAGGCTGTATTCGTTGTTTAACTCCGAAGCAATGGAGCGCTCACTCCAGGGAGCGGAAAAGCACAGCCTTTCCAGTTCTGCCACGAAGGCTACGTGGCCTTCATTCATAGGAAGGATCATTTGGCATCAAACCAGCTTTCTCCCATTTTTGCCTCTGCGATCAGAGGCACAGACAGCTTCACGACCTGTTCCATCTCCCGTGTGATCATATCCATGACCATATAGGCCTCATAGGCAGGACACTCGATGATCAGCTCGTCGTGAACGGTGAGGAGCAATCTTGCTTGCAGGGCATCCTGTTCCAAGGCATGGAAGACCCGAACCATAGCAAGCTTGATGATATCCGCCGCCGTTCCCTGGATGGGGGTATTCAGGGCAATGCGCTCTGCGCCGGAGCGGATGTTGAAGTTACTACTGCCGATCTCCGGCAAATATCTTCGCCGTCCAAAGGCAGTGGATACATAGCCGTCTCTCTTCGCCGTTTCTACAATATTCTTCATATACTCCCGTACACCGGGGTATTTGCTCAAATAGCTCTCAATATAGGCCTTGGCCTCATAGCGGCTGACCCCGATATCCTGTGACAGGGAGAACTCGGAAATGCCGTAGACGATGCCGAAATTGACCGCCTTGGCATTGCTTCGCATTTGGGGTGTGACCTCTTCTACCGGCACGTTGAAGACCTGAGAGGCCGTGACTCTGTGGAAATCCTCCCCGGAACGGAATGCATTTGCCATCGTCTGATCCTGAGCGATGTGAGCAAGGACACGGAGCTCGATCTGGCTGTAGTCCGCATCTACGAAGACCCAGCCCTCACGGGGAACGAACATTTTCCTGATTTCACTGCCCAAGGTCTTCCGCACAGGGATATTCTGCAAATTAGGCTCTGTAGAGGACAGCCGTCCCGTAGCCGTCAGCAGATTCTTAAAGGTGGTGTGGATCCGCCCATCGGGAGCAATGGTCTTCTGCAAGCCCTCTGCATAGGTGGAATTCAGCTTCGTCAGCTCCCTGTATTCCATAATGGCAGGAATGATGGGGTGCTTGTCCTCCAACTTCTGCAAGACCTCAATATTGGTGGAATAACCGCTCTTGGTTTTCTTCACAGGGGGCAGAGCCAGCTTGTCAAAGAGAAGCTCTCCCAGCTGCTTGGTAGAGTTGATATTGAAAGGCCCTTCTGCATAGGAGAAGATCAGCTTCTCACACTCTGCGATCCTTTCTCTCAGCATAGAGCCGAAGGCGGCAAGGGCCTGCTGATCCACCCGAACTCCGTCTGCCTCCATATTGGCAAGGACATAGCACAGAGGGAAATCAATGTCATAATAAAGCTTCTCCAAGCCTTTCTCACGGAGCTTCTCTTTCAGGGGCTCGTAGAGCGCCTCTACGGTAGCCGCCCCACTGAAGAGCGCCCCCAAGAGGCTGTCTGTAGGAGGTGTGAAGCCCAAATACTCCATAGAGACCTTGGAAAGCTCGTGATCTCCACGACCGGTATCCAGAAGATAGGAAGCCACGGCGGTATCGAAGACGAAGCCCTGTGCAGGCAGTCCGGCCTCCAGAAGCTCCCGCATCAGAGGCTTCACATCATGACCGATCTTGGCGATCTCCCCGGTCATGAGCTGAGCCAGTACGGCGGAGTAGTCCTGTCCCAGGCTTGCCTTTTCGTAATAATACATCATAGCATCCCCGGAGGGGACATAGATCACAAAGCCCTCTTCATTACGGGCGTAGACCACATGCTCCTGCGCCCGGAACAGAGGCAGAAGCTCTGCGGCCTCGGCAGCTGTTGTGATGCTTCGGCTGTTGCACTGACCTTCAAAAATACATTCCTCAGTCTTTGTGGGAGCCTCCTCAAAGGCCGCAGAACGCAGACCGTAGCGGTCAATGAGCTTCTGGAATTCCAGCTTGAGGAAAAGCTCGTAGAGCTCCTTCCTCTTAGGCTCTTGGATCAGATTGCTCTCCGGGGTGAAGACGATGGGGGCATCCCGACGGATGGTTGCCAGATCATAGGATAAATAGGCAGAGTCTTTCCCCTTCTCCAGCTTCTCAAAGAGCTTGCCCTTCATGTTTCCGGGGCTGAGATTTTCATAAACTCCGTCTAAAGTGGCATATTTTTGCAGCAGCTCCGTGGCTGTCTTGGGCCCTACTCCCGCTACACCGGGAATATTGTCGGAGCTGTCTCCCATAAGGGCCTTCAGGTCAATGAGACGGAGGGGCTCCATGCCGTACTCCTGACGGAAGACCTCCGGGGTATAGTTCTGGGTCACAGTCTGCCCGCCTTGGGTGCGAACCAGCTTCACCGTGACCTTCTCATCCACCAACTGCAGGCTGTCACGGTCACCTGTGAGAATAACACATTCACAGCCCTGCTCCGAACAGATACGGGACACAGTGCCGATGACATCGTCTGCCTCCCAGCCCTGACACTCATAGATGGGAATATTCATGGCAGAAAGAACCTGCTTCATCACAGGCATCTGCATCCGAAGCTCCTCCGGCATGCCGTGACGGGTGGCCTTGTAGCCCTCGTATTTCAGGTGTCGGAAGGTCGGCCCGTGGAGGTCGAAAGCCACACACAGAGCATCGGGCCTCTCCTCGGAACGAACCTTTTCCAAAATATTCAGGAATCCGTAGATCCCGTTGGTAAACAGTCCCTCACGGGTGCTGAGAGGCCGCACCCCGTAGAAGGCTCGGTTGATCACACTGTTACCGTCTAAAATAACTAATTTCATACTCTCTTCCACTTCGCACCCTGAGGGGTGTCGATGATCTCAATGCCTCTGGCCTTCAGTTCATCACGGATGCGGTCGGCCTCTGCCCAATTCTTTTCCTTCTTGGCGGCGGTACGGGCGGCAACCAGAGCATCAATCTCGGGGTCGACCTCCTCCTTGGGCTGAGCATCCTTGTACTTCTTGGCGGCCTCTAAGAGGTTCAGACCCAGAACGTAGTCAAAGTCAGCCAAAGCCGCACGCTTGGTGGCATCACTGCACTTGGCCTTCAGCACGTCATAGACGGCGGTGACCGCCAGAGAGGTGTTGAGATCGCCGTTGAGGGCAGTCTCAAAGCGCTGTTTGAGGGCATGGAAGGCCTCGGTGTCTACTTCGCCCTCTTCTTCCAGAGTGGCGATCTTGGCGATCAGCTTCTCATAGGTGACCTTGGCATTGTCCAGATTCTCCCAAGAGAAGACCAGATTCCGACGGTAATGGCTCTGGAGGCAGAAGAGGCGGTAGACCAGGGGATCATAGCCCTTCTTTTCCAGAAGGGAAACCGTCAGGAATTCTCCCTTGGACTTGGACATCTTGCCGCCCTCGGTGTTCAAGTGATGGACGTGGAACCAGTAGTTGCACCACTTATGTCCCAGATATGCCTCAGACTGGGCGATCTCGTTGGTGTGGTGGGGGAAGGCATTGTCAATGCCGCCGCAGTGGATGTCCATATCCTCGCCCAGATGCTTGAGGCTGATGCAGGAGCACTCGATATGCCAGCCGGGATAGCCCACGCCCCAGGGGGAATCCCACTTCAGCGCCTGATCCTCAAACTTGGACTTGGTGAACCACAGAACAAAGTCATTCTTGTTCCGCTTGTTGGCATCCTCCTCTACGCCCTCACGGACACCAACCTCCAGATCCTCTTCCTTATGGTCGTTGAAGACATAGTACTTCTCTAACTTAGAGGTATCGAAGTATACATTGCCCCCTGCAAAATAGGCAAATTCCTTCTCCAGCAGGGTGCTGACCATGTGGATATATTCGTCAATGCAATTGGTGGCAGGCTCTACCACATCAGGGGTCTTGATGTTCAGCTTTCCGCAATCCTCAAAGAAACAGTCGGTGTAATACTTGGCGATCTCCATCACGGTCTTGTTCTCCCGCTTGGCGCCCTTGAGCATCTTATCCTCCCCGGTGTCGGCATCGGAGGCAAGGTGTCCCACATCGGTGATGTTCATGACACGCTTGACCTTATAGCCCAGATATCGCAGAGCCTTCTCCAGCACATCCTCCATAATATAACTGCGGAGGTTGCCGATGTGGGCATAGTGATAAACTGTAGGCCCACAGGTGTACATCTTCACAATGTCGGGATGGTTGGGAACAAAAAGCTCCTTCTTGTGGCTGACGGAATTATACAGATACATATTCAAAAATCTCCTTTTCTGATTTATTTCAACACTTGTTTTTCCAATTCCTCTATCCGCTGACGGAGGTAGTCCAGCTCCGAGCGGACAGGGTCAGGGGTATGGATGTGGTCCAATTTTTCGCCGTTGAGCTTCACCACTCTGCCGGGAACACCGACCACAGTGGAATTGGCGGGAACCTCCTTCAGCACAACGGAATTGGCGGCAATACGGGCATTATCCCCCACTTTAAATGGGCCTAATACCTTCGCACCGGCTCCCACCATCACATTATTCCCCAAAGTCGGATGGCGCTTCCCTTTCTGGGCGCCGGTACCGCCCAGGGTCACATTCTGGTAGAGCAGACAGTCGTCCCCGATTTCCGCCGTGGCGCCGATGACGATGCCTGTGCCGTGGTCGATGACCAAGCGTCTGCCAATGGTAGCGGCAGGATGGATCTCCACCCCCGTCCGCCTCTTAGCCAACTGAGAGACCCACCGTGCAAGAAAACGCAGCTTGTGACCGTAAAGCCAATGGGCAAAGCGATAATACATCTGCGCATGAAGGCCGTTATACAGCCAGAAGATCTCGAACTTACTTCTTGCGGCAGGGTCATTTCTCTGATATGCCTCAATGGTTTCCAATAACCTCATACAGCACTCCTCTCCATGAACAGTGAAACAAAAAACACCCACCTCTGAATTGATCCAGAGGCGGATGATCCGCGGTTCCACTCTGATTTGTTGCTCACAGCCTTGACGCAGCCAACGGGGTCTCCCCTTCGCTCCCGAACGCACTTTCCCCCCTCTCCACCTATGTCCGCTTTCAGCCGCTGACGGACACTCTCTGTCGGTCTCTGAGAGGCTACTCTTTTCGATCCACGCGATATTTCTATTTGTATTATATTATCACTTTCTTTCCATTGTGTCAAGATTGAAATATTTTTTGATAGAAGTTCGTTTGTGTCAAGTAGAAGTTGGCAAATTTGCTGTCGGATTTCAGGTTCCATTCTATGAGCCTGCAAATGAGGTAGAGCTATTTACTATTGACCGCCGACCTTGACAGGATGCTGTCGGTCTGTTGTGTATAAAACGGCGA
>JAFOZC010000257.1 GCA_017391305.1 Oscillospiraceae bacterium
GCAATAAATCTCGGTTTATGGTGATGCTTTAAGTTTTCGCCCGGCTCTTGCCTCGCCTCTTGGGGAGAGGTACCTCCCGAAGGGAGGGGGAGAGGGATGTGCAGAAAGTTCGTACAGGAATGCAGTTTCGTATGAGGGAGCGGTGCGGTGGTTCTGTGGGTAGTTTGTGGGTGGAATCGGTGCGGTGAGCCCTCTCAGGCGCTTCGCGCCAGCTCTCCCGGAGGGAGAGCCAAGGGTGCGGTGGGTGTCGATGGATGGAGCGGTAAATTTCGGTTTATCGTTCTGTATACTTTCCGAATTAAGTAGAAACAGAAGTATACACCTCGTAGCGCCGAGCACTGCCGGTTGCTACGAGGTGCATTTATATATTCCGAACGGATCGATATATGGGAATTTGGCGACGAATGTATATAGGCGCTGTCTTACCTTGTTTGTGAGACGGTCTTGTGTTTATGGGATTCAAGCTCAATCTGCTGTAGTTCCGAAGAATACACGGTCGAAGAAGTCCTTGGTGGTCTCTGCGCCGAGGGCGCTCTTGAATACATCTGTAGAAATGCCGCCCTTTTCGATCAATCCGTCGGTGTAGTCCACGGTGATCGCCAACTTTTCTGCACGCTCTTCCTCGGTCAGCTCGGGGAGGGTCTTGGCATGCTCCAGATAGGTGTCCAGACAATCCGTCAGCATACGGGTCAGATCCCCATCTTCTGCAAAACCGCCGTTTTTATATGCAGTGACGGTGAGCAGAGGTGCATACCAGGCCGGAGTAGCTTCTGCATCCTCCAGATGGTCGTATTCCCCGATGGCGGTATCTAAATTTGCCAGAAGGGTGTTGTACACCTCGTCCTTTTGGGCTACCACATCATAAAACTCCATATAGGCAGTACGCTTTCCGAAAATATACATATAGTCGGTGGAAAGCAGAGGCAGATTCCGATCACGGGGCGTGATTACAAAGGTGGACATCTGCATGAGACCCATGTTCACCCGCATGACGGAAAGATTGCCGATGCCCTCGATCTCGTACTGTTCTACGTCGAACTTCATCAGTCCGTAAAGTGTCAGATCCTCATACTCGCCGGGATCTACCGCTGTGACCGTGTAATGGTTGCGAAGTTCAGCCATGGCGGCCTCTACGCTTCGGTTCATGGCCTTCGCATTTTTAGTGGCGAAAACGACAGTGACGATGGCCACGATCACGATCAAAGCCAAAAGACCCAGCAGGATCCTGCCCAGAATCTTCTTCCATTTGACGGGCTTCTTTTTCATTTCTTCCATACAGGCACCTCCGATGATTTGTGATATTATCATTTTACTGAAAATCAGTTTCAAAGTCAAGTGCGAATCATGCTGAGGGGAATTTGTGCATTTTTATGAGATTGGGGTACAATGTCATAGAATGAAAAAGGAAGCAACACTTGGTCAGGGGGCCGAGTGTTGCTTCCTTTTGTGAATTGTATTTTTCAGATGCCGAAAAGGGTTTTGGCATTTTGGGCGGTTTGAATGCCGGCTTCTTCCGGGGTGATGCCTTTGAGTTCGGCGATTTTGGCGGCGACCAGGGGGACGAGGCGGCTGTCGTTTCTTCTGCCTCTGTGGGGCTCCGGGGCCATGTAGGGGCAGTCGGTTTCGATGAGGATCCGATCTAAGGGGGCGGTCTGTACGGCTTCCAGAGCTTTGCGGGCATTCTTGAAGGTGACCACTCCCGTGAAGCCCAGATACCAGCCACGGTCTGTGAGCCATTTGGCAAGCTCCTTACTGCCGGAGAAGCAGTGGAAGACCCCTCGCAGATCCGGGTGCCGCTTGACGATGGTCATGGCATCCTCTGCCGCCTCCCGCATGTGGACGATGACAGGCAGCTTCAAGCTCTCTGCCAGTTCGATCTGCTCCTCGAAGGCAATGATCTGTTGAGCCCGGGGAACATCCTCGTAGTGATAGTCCAGACCGATCTCTCCAATGGCCTTCACCTTCCTATGGGCGGCAAGACGGCGGTAGTCTTCCAAAAGCTTGCCGTTCACATGATCCGCATCGTCGGGGTGAGAGCCTACGGAGGCATAGACAAAGTCATAGGCTTCTGCCAAAGCGATGCTCCGTTGGGAGCTGGGAAGGTCACAGCCCACATTCATAATATAGTGTACCCCGTGATCCCCCAGCTCCCGAAAGATCTGTTCCCGATCCTCGGAAAAACGGCGGTCATCTAAATGGGCATGGGAGTCAAAATACACGGTACATCCACCCTTTCTTATAAGCTGCGGCAACTGAACAGGATCACCTGTCGGTTCTCCGCTTCCTCTTTCAGAAGCTCCAGGGCGGCGGCACAGCGGTCATCGTCAAAATTCACCAGAGCATCATCCAGGATCAGAGGAGCGCTCTTAGGCAGGAGCAAATGACACATGGCCAAGCGGAGTGCCAGATACATCTGATCCACTGTACCACAGCTCATAGCCGCCGCAGGTCTCTGAAGCACACCGTCACGGACAGATAGCTGCATCTCCGGGGACAACTGCACAGAGGGGTACTTGCCACGAGTCAGACGGCTGAGGAGCTTCCCTGCCTCGGCGGTGATCCGAGGGGAGAATCGGGAGCGAACACGGTCATCTGCCGCATGGAGGACTTCGGCGGCAAGCTCGATGCTTTGCAGCTCCTTCTTTGCGGAGGCCAGCTCCCGACGAAGGGTATCCTTGTGCTCATCCAAGCCGTGGATATTGCCGCTGGCTTCCATACGACCCCGTTGCTCGGAAAGCTTCTCCGACAGATCTGCCAGCTTCTTCCTTGCCTCCCGATATTCATAACGGAGCTTTTCCTCATCCATATTCAGAGCCTCGTAATCCATGGGATGCTCGCCCTTGCCAAAGAGCTCCTTCATACGGTCGTATTGTCCACGCTGCTGTTCCAGCACACGGCGCTCGGTACTCAGACATTCCAGAGCCTCCAGAGCTTCGGAAACGGTACGCTTGCCGTCTTCCACATTCTTTGCATCGGGATCGAAGGCACGGATCTCTTCCATAAGGCGATTGGCCTTCTCCTGCTCCCGCATCATTTGCTCCCTCAGCAGTCGGGAGCGTTGGGATTCTTCGGAAAGCTGCTGTTCATAGGCCCGGTGCTCTTCTTCGTAATCCTCCAGAAGCTCGGAGATGCGGGAAATACTCTCTACACCGTAGTTCTCCAAGATCTCCTTGGCTTCCAAATAGCCCTTGTAGACCTTCTTGCTCCCGTAGTTGAGGATCAGCACTAAAACACCGAAGAGGAGGAGAGAACCGATGGCCAGACCCAAACACAGGGGGAAGGGAAGACCGGGTACTTTATCCAAATAGCTCAGTACGCTGAGGATCACTGCACCAAACAGCAGGAGCAGGCTCAGACCCAGAACTGTATTTTTCTTGGGAAGCTTGGCGGAGGACAGTGCTTCGTAGCGAGCGAGATCCTCCTTGACCTTGCTCCCTGCCTGCTCCGGCGTCATGTCCTTGA
Organism: Oscillospiraceae bacterium; assembly: GCA_017391305.1. Classification (GTDB taxonomy): domain Bacteria; phylum Bacillota; class Clostridia; order Oscillospirales; family Oscillospiraceae; genus JAZOXB01. The sequence continues at coordinate 3,463 of JAFOZC010000257.1, forward strand.
AGCAGGGGGGAGGGGTGGGGCCGGTGCTGAGAGGGGGCGCAAAGGCGGCCTCGATTTTTGCGGTCTCCAAGGCATCTCCCACAGCTTCCAGACGCTTGTTCAGCTTGTGGAGGGTGGCCTCTGTGGGGAGCTTTCCGGTAAGCTGTTCTAAATTGATGCACAGGGATTCCTGTTCACGGAGCTTTTTCTCCAGATCCTGCAGAGCGATCTGCCCCCGTGCATCCTTGGCTCGGTCGATCCGTTGCAGCAGGGCTTCCAGACGGTCGGTCTCCTCCTCCAGCTCCTTACGGCGGCCTTCCATAGCCTCCATATCCTCACGGAGCTTGGTCACATAGCTGTGGAGTCGCTCGGTTTCCGTCAGTTCTGTCTGTAGCTTGGTGATCTTGCCTGCTCTGCCGGAAAGACGATTTTTCAGACCCTGGAGCTCCTTTTCCAACTGCTGGGCGGATTTGGCACTTTCCTCACCTGTGCTGACCATAGCCCCCAACCGTTTTTCCAGAGCACTGTCACCGCTGATGCTGATGCCCATCTGTCGGATGAAAGCTGTCCGTTCAAAGACCGAACGCTCCACACCGCAGAGGATCCGTCCGCAATTCTCTCCCGTCAATACCTCAATCGTTCGACCACTCTTGGTATCAAAGGCACGGAACACGCTCATAGGGGCCTTGGGGGTGGAGCTGCGTTCGATGGTAATATACTTACCCTTCCATTCCAGCTCTATAGAGCCCTCCATAGGCTCGCCGTTCCAAGGGCGGTAGCGATCCTTGGCAGGGAGTCCGCCGTTGGAGGCACTGCTCCGTTCCCTGGTCTCGATGCCGTAAAGCATGGCAAGCAAAAAGGCTGACCAGGTAGATTTTCCCTCCTCGTTGGGAAGGGTCAACAGATTCATGCCCTCTTGCAGAGCCAGCTCCCCGTGGAGCTTGCCGAAGGAGGCACGCATTTTTAAGATTCTCATATTCTCTCTCCTTACACAGAGATTTCTCTGCCGTCCATCAGATCCCGGATCAGCTTGGCGGCTCTCAGGATCTGCTCCTGCTCCTCTTCTCCTGCGGCATCCAGACGGGACTTCAGCTCCTTCAGAACCTCGCCTCTGAGGGTGTCCTCGGTGATACCCTCCCACAGATCTCCGCTTCCCTCTGTCTTATCCAGAAGCTCTACGGCATAGCAGTGCTCCGAAAGGACCTTTCTCAACTGCTCTGTGTCCGGCTTGGGACAGTGGCCGTGAAGGACGATGCGGAAAATATGCTCCGAGCTGTCTGTGGGCAAAGCCTCCAGAATCTGCTCCGGAGGATCGGCTTGTTCCTCCAGCTCCACATCCAATATCTCATAACGGCGGCAGTTTAGGGGAATAAATTCTGTATCACAGGCTACCTTGGACAGGCGAACCTTCAGGAAACCCTTCTTGCCGCACTCATCAAAGCCTCTGCCCATGAGACAGCCGGGGTAGGCATAGGTGGTATAATCCTCCCTGCAGATCCGCAGGTCGTGTACATGTCCCAGAGCCAAATAATCCAAGCCGGAGGCAAGGATCTGCTCTACGGTCACGGGATTATACTCTGCGCCGCTGTGAAGGAGCATCAGATTCAGGCGCTCCTCCTCTTCCACACGGAAGTCCTTGAGAGGCTCCCAGTTCCCCTCTGTATAGCCGGCACCGTAGAGGTCACAGCCGGGAAGCTCCAGACGCTCTATTTCCTGTTTGGTAAAAATGTGTACATTCTCTCCCCAATCCTCACGGGAGTAGGGGCAGTCCTCTCTCATGGGATCGTGATTACCGGGAGCGATATAAACGGGGATCTCCATAGAGGCGAAGCATTCCTTCAGGGCCTCTACCGTATCCAAATATACTTTATTACTGTCAAAAAGATCTCCTGCCAGGAGGACGAAATCACAATCTGCGGAGGCGGCGGCAAGCTCCTTCAGAGCCTCCCTTTGCTCCCTGCGCCGCTCTCTGCCCTGCTCCGGAGAAAGGGAAGAAAAGGCCGCATCCAAGTGGAAATCTGCCGCATGTAAGAATTTAATCATGAATCAGGATCCTTTCTGTCTTAGTACACAGCCCCTTTTGGGGATCGATTCGGAACAAACAGCCTTCTAACTTACAGCTTCCCTGAGCAGGCTCATAGCGTTGGGGAACCTCTCCCCGGAAACGGCGGATGGACAGATCAGGGCGAATGCCCAGAATGCTGTTCCGTGGGCCTGTCATACCCAGATCCGTGATATAGCCCGTTCCCTTGGGAAGGACACGGTCATCTGCGGTCTGTACATGGGTGTGAGTACCCCAGACAGCGCTGACCTTTCCGTCCAGCATCCAGCCCATGGCCAGCTTCTCGGAGGTGGCTTCGGCATGGAGCTCCACAAAGATGAGCTTTGTGTTCAGCTTTTTCAGAATTTCCTCTACCTCTGTGAAGGGGTTGCCGGGGGTATAATCCATATTACAGCGACCGATCAGATCCACCACAGCCACAGGGCCGAAGGGACTGTCAAAAATGCCCCAACCCCGACCCGGCTGACGGGAGCCGTAATTGGCAGGCCGCAGGATCCGTCGGTTCTTTTCCATATAGGGGATGATCTCTCTTCTTCCCCAGGTGTGGTTGCCCATGGTGATCACATCCGCCCCTGCGTCCAGAACAGCCTCTGCCTGTCCCGGAGTTATGCCCAATACCGCGGCATTCTCTCCGTTGACCACGCAGAAGTCTACGTTATGCTCCCGTTTCAGGGCAGGTAAATTGGCTTTTAAAAAATCCAGGCCGTTGGTTGCTACCACATCTCCTACTGCAAGGACGTTCATCATCATGGTGTTACTCCGTTCAAAAAATAGATTCCTGTATTATTATAACGAAAAAATCGTCAATGTACAACTGTTTTTGCTATTTCCCGCATATTTCCCAATATGTTGGGATGTGCGGATTATTATACACAAAATATTGTGGTTATACTCCCTCGTTTCGTGTGTTTTCGCAGAAAAAATCATTACAATGGAAGCAGGAGAACGAGAGGGAGGTTAGATGCTATGGCAAGAGGAAGGGGCTTCATGGAGCATGGGCGGATCTTATTCATACCCACGGTACACATCCGTCCCAATCCCTCACAGCCTCGGAAGATCTTTGAACCGGAAAGTCTCCGAGAGCTGGCACGGAGCATTGAGCTCTATGGGGTTCTGCAACCTCTGACGGTGCGGAAGCTGGCAGGCAGCTATGAGCTGGTCGCGGGAGAACGGCGCCTTCGGGCGGCGAGGCTGGCAGGCTTGTCAGAGGTACCCTGCATTCTGCTCACCGTAGACGAGGAGCAGGCGGGGCTGGTGGCGATGGTAGAAAACCTCCAACGGATGGATCTGGACTACATAGAGGAGGCGGAGGGGCTGGCACGGCTTATGCAACAGTTTGGACTGAGTCAGGAGCAGGCCGCCGCAAAGATCGGCAAAAGCCAGAGTGCCGTAGCCAACAAGCTCCGCCTTCTCCGGCACAGCCCGGCGGTACTGCTGAAGCTTCGGGAGCATCATCTTTCCGAGCGTCATGCCCGTGCGCTCCTCCGCCTACCGGGAGAGGAGGCACGTCTGGAAATGATCGAGACCATTGTCACCCGTCAGCTCACCGTTGCCAAAACCGAAGCCTGTATTGAGGCTTATCTGGAGAAGCAGTCTGCCTCTCCTCCGCCTGTGAAGTGTGGGATGCGGAAATGGATCATACGGGATCTGCGACTCTTCCTCAACAGTGTCAATCACTCTCTGGATCTGGTACGGGGTGCAGGCATTGATGCCAGATCCCGACAGGAGGAGACGGAGCAGGAGATCATATTGACCATACACCTGCCCAAGCTGCGATAGAGCCCTTGCAAGGAAGCCCGGCTGAGGCAAAGCACCGAGGCTTAGCCCAGATGATAGAGCTTGTCTTTGTTGCGGTAGCTCTGGGGAACGTATTTGACGGAGGAGATCTTCGGGCCGCTGACCCCGTAGCGAGGGGAGTAGCCGAAGAGGTTGATATAGCGCTCCAGATCGTCGCATTCCTTTGCCATCTCCCGCATGACCTCTACGGTGGCACGGACGTCGTCAATGGCTCGGTGGGAATTGCAGACCTTGTCACTGAGCCCGTAGGCCTCTATGGCATGGAAGAGCTTGTGGGGATAGGGTCTGCGATCCCGATATACCGTCAGAAGATCCAGCTTGGGCTGATCCTTCAGAAGACCTGCATCTCCGTATTTCTCCAACAGGTAATACAGGAACAGCAGATCGAACTGGGCATTATAGGCAGTGATCATGGTACCCGGTGTCAGGATCTGCCCTAAAACAGAGCAAAGCTCTGCCTTGGAGATCCCCTGCTCCAGAAGCATCTGATCGGTGATCCCTGTTAGCTCTATGATCTTGGGATCTAATTTCCGCCCTTCGGTCAGGCGGACAAATTCGTCGATCTCCGCAACGGTCTTCCAGCCCTTGTCCCATTCCAGACGGATGGCAGAGAACTCGATGATCTCATCATGGGTAAAGCTCAAACCGCTGGTTTCGGTATCTAATATCACGATGGCATTGCAAAATTCATGTAAACGGTCCATAATTCGACCCCCTTTTCTCATATTATATCATAGAATTCCCGTCTTGACAAATCATTTCTTCCGTGATATACTGACATTAACCGCATAAACAACCTTCTTCGGGGAGCCGGTGTACCGGCTGAGAGTGGACGATCCGACGTCCTGACCCGCGAACCTGATACGGTCAATACCGTCGTAGGAAAAGATGGCACTTCCGCTTTGCTTTCCGAGATGGCTGCAATGCGGAATTTTTCATTTTTAGGAGGTTTTTTATGAGAAAAAACAACACCCTTCGTCCCCTGTGCGAAAGCGCACTGTTCACCGCCGCCGCTCTTGCTCTGAGCTATCTGAAGATCCCCACGGGCATGGCCTTCGGTGGCTTCGGCGGCTCTGTGGATCTGGTCATGATCCCCCTGCTCCTGTGCGCCGTTCGCTGGGGTCTCGGTTGGGGTCTGGGTAGCGGTCTTGTTTTCGGCACCCTGAAATACTTCTTCGCCGGCGGCAGTGCCATAACCTGGCAATCTATGCTTCTGGACTATAGCCTTGCCTATATGCTGGTTGGTCTGGCAGGTCTCTTCAAGGGTCGCAGTAAAACCGCTTGGCTTGCCGCTCTCGTCGGTTGTCTGGGCAGATTCCTCATCCACTTCCTCAGCGGTGTCACCATCTATGCGGAATATGTCAGCCCCATTTTCGGTTGGAACGGCAAGAGCAGCGTGATCTATTCCATCCTCTACAACGGCTCTTACATGCTCCCCAATACCATCATCGCTGTTTTAGCCATCTACTTCCTCCAAAAGCCCCTTGGCAAATACCTGAGAGGCGAGGCCTAAGCCTCCGTCCGATTCGGCTATCA
>JAFOZC010000258.1 GCA_017391305.1 Oscillospiraceae bacterium
CCTCTCAGCATAAGGGCAATCAGTTTTTCTTTGTCTTCGAGAACCTTGGGCAGTTGCTCCAAATAGCCCTCCGGGAATTTGGGGTTATGGAACCGCTCCACTTTTCCACCGGGCAGGTTCAGCTTGTTCATACCGCCGCCGCCCAGGGACAAAATGGTGTGGAGTTCTTCCATCATATAGATATTATACAGACAGTCTTTGCCGATTTTGCTCCAACCGATGTTTTCAAAACTGCCGGACATATATTTTTGCCGGTACAGATAGTAGGGTTTGTAGCCGTGCTGGGGAAGAACCCGGTTGGCGTAATCCACCATTTGGGTCACTTCCTGGAGTGTGGGCAGAGATTGTTGCTTTTCAAATAAATCTGCGCCTTTTTTCAGGGCAAGGGTGTGGACGGTGATGTTTTCCGGCTCCAAGGCCAGTACCCGGTCAAGGCTTGCCTGGAAACTTTCCGGGGTGTCTTGGGGAAGACCGGCAATCAGATCCATATTGATGGCATCAAAGCCGGCATCCACCGCCTCCCGATAGCGCAGCACCACATCCTCCGCCTTGTGAGGGCGACCGCAGGCACGCAGCACCGCATCCTCCATGGTTTGGGGATTGATACTCATTCTGTCGGCGCCATGGCTGCGGATGGACAGCCACAGGGCATACCGCAATCTCATGGAGATCCTTCCTCCCAGGATCCATCGAAGCCCCAAAAGCGCCAAGATCAAAACCGAAGATGAAATCATAATTTGAAGCATCGGAAACACTCCTTTCTATGCTCTATAACACAGGGAACGGTTCTGTGTGCTGAGAAGATTTGAAACTTTTTATCATCTCAACACACAGAATTCTCGTCACTTCCGGATAAAACAGAACTATTTCTCGCAACACAGAGAACAGTCCCCTGTGTTATGACAGCCCTTTATCGGTGTTTTATCCGTTGTTTTGCATATAGGATCGGTATTGCTCGGAGAATGCATGGTTGCTAATGGGGACAAGCTGCCAAGAGGCCTCACTGCCTACATGCTGATAGATTCTTGCAAATGCCCACAGGGAGCCGTCTTCTGCCAGATAGGGGACGCTTTTCGCTACATTCTCTGCTGAGCCGTTCTTTTCTATGATCCATTCCGGGATCGGCAAGGTGGAATCGGAGAATTCGTGGAAGAGCTGATCAGCAATGCAAGGACCTGCGACCTCATTATACTCTGCTTCCGTCATGTTGACCTGCGCCAATACCTCAGCTCTTCGAGCATCGGATGTTGTAGCGCAGTTGAGCACATAGACTTTGCTTCCCATCCCCACAGTATACATATCATAGCCGGTAATGACCAAGCTGAGAATATCGCCGTGGACAGACCAGGAATAGACCGCACTCTCAACATTACGGCTATAGGTGCGAAGGATCTCTCCGTTGATCTCCAATGCCCGAGGGCCGTTCATCAGTAGGAAGGGAATATGATTCTCCACAACATAGTCCGATTCGGGGACCCGATAGGATTCGTGGTACAGCTCTACTACACGGGGCTCGTCAACAGAAGAGGCTCCAATGTATTCGTGTACCGACGGAACGGTATAGCGATAGGGAGCACTGCCATCCAGAGGGTAGTAAACCGTACTGCACATGAGCACGCCCCCTTCTGCGATCCAGTGAACCGTTCTCCGGGACAATTCCGCCGTAGGATCCACATACTCCAGATTTTGCAGGAGAATGGCATGGGTGCTGTCCGTATAGGACAGGCTTCCTGTGCTCTCGTACCGTTCAAGAAGCTCGTATACAAAGAATTCTACTTTCTTCTCTACGGAAAATTTCCTCAAGGAGAACTCTCCGCCTGTTTCCGCATTCAGATTATATGCCATATACAGGGTCTCGTCTTGATCCGTGGTAGCGGTGATCAGGAGGCTGAGGACCTGACATTCTTCTCTAAAAACTGTGTCTGTTTGGGTGGTTCGGGTCACGGAATACTCTACGGTCTTATATTGCGTTCTGTCTCCGAAGAGGCGCATGATCTCTTCGTTTGCGGCATTGTACATGTCGGATTCCGGTACGATCATGGGGAGCCGATAGTTCTCCTCTGCTACGGCATCCACTACATGAATGCCGGTAGTAACGGGATCTATGGGCTTAAGCTTCTCGTATTCCTTTTGCTTTTCCTCTATGGCGGACTTTAAATTTTCTGCATCTTCGGACGCCTTGGATTCATCAACTCCGCCGGATTCTTTCGTGGGAGTGGTTTCCTGCATTTCTTCTTGGGAATCCGGTCCCTCGGAAGCGGGTTCTTCCTTCCCTCCGGTGAAGCTGCAGCCTACGGCAAGGGAAACCACCAGGAGTGCAACGATCAAGGCTAAAATCAGCTTTTTCGGTTTCTTGGCGATCATGGTCATTCTCTCCTTTAGCTGGTCTTTGTTTGCCCCCATGGTTGTGGCGGTATTTAAGAAATTGGTGCGGTAATTTGCGTGGACAATGACTTGGAGCAGGGTCCTGCCGTAGGGGATCCGGCGTTCCTCTCCCAGACGGGAAATGGCACCCTCGTCACAGGCCAGCTCTCCGTCCTGTCGGGAAAGATAGGCGGCCACCCATACCAGGGGATGGAACCAATATGCACACAGGCACAGGGTACGGATCATGGTCCACACATGGTCTCCGTGGCGGTAGTGGGTATACTCATGGGCCAGGACATGGGCCTGCATCTCACTGCTCAGACCCGGTCGCAGGTAGATCCGGGGGCGGAGGAAGCCTACCAGGCAGGGGGAAACCACTTCTTCCGTCTCATAGACGGGAATCGGACAACCCTCTACAGAAATCC
>JAFOZC010000259.1 GCA_017391305.1 Oscillospiraceae bacterium
AACTGCATTCCTGCACGAACTGTCTGCACATCCCTCTCCCCCTCCCTTCGGGAGGTACCTCTCCCGGAGGGAGAGGCAAGAGCTGTGTGCTAACTTCAAAACGCTCGATAAACCGAAATTTAACGCTCCATCTACCGATGCCCACCGAGCCCTTGGCTCTCCCTCCGGGAGAGCTGGCGCGAAGCGCCTGAGAGGGCTCACCGCACCGATTTCATCTACGGACTACCCATAGAACCACCGCATTGATTCCTCTCACGACCTACATTCCTCCACGAACTGTCTGCACATCCCTCTCTAAAGGTATGAAATTCCCCGTGAAATACAGGAATATCTCTGTATTTCACGGGGAAAATTTCTGTTTTTGGATTTAGGACTATTTCAGCTCCCTTTGGGCTTTAGTTGGTGAAATAAGCCATTGCGCTGTCACTGTAGGCGAAGAGGGCCTTGCACAGGGTCAAGAGTGTGCCTGTTTTGTTGTTGCCGTAGGTGTCTGCGCTGTATTGGAGGGTGCAGGACAGCGGTTGCTCCCCACAGCAGACCTGTACGGACAGCTTGCTTCTCAGCTCTGCGGCTAAGAGGCCGTCAAAGGAGAAGCTGTAGCGACCCTCGGTGTTGCCGTAGGCTTCCGCGCCTGTCAGGTAGAGGCTCTGTGCCTTGCCTGTGTAGTCCGTATAGCTGACCTTTAGGCGCAGATCGGACAGAGCGCCACTGTAGCTTCCCAGATCAAAGATAAACTTCACGGCAACCTTGGAATTCAGCTCCAGAGCCTTGCCTGCCCAAGTGATCATCGGGGCTTCCAGATCGCTCAGGACTGTATTGGTATTTCCGAAGGTCACGGCATCCAAATTGCTCAGATAGGCCTTGTGGGCGGAAGTCATAGCATCATCTGCCAAAGCGTCCCTGCGGTAGTCCTTATAGATCTGTGCCGCCGAGCCGTAGCGGAGAAGGTCTGCGCAGAGCCTTCTGAGGCTTTCGGAGCTGTTTGCCTTATTGAGCTGTGAATAGGCATAGTCCGCCACACTGTACACATCTGTGGGAGAATAATACAGACGTCCTGCCTTACTGCCGTAGAGGACAGAAGAGATCCGATCCTTCATCTGCACAGCGGTGAGCCCCTCCAATACGAAGTAGTAATACTCCCCTCGTTCTGTAGGCAGGAGCCTCACGGTCTTCGTACCGGTCTTGCTGTTGCCCTCATAGATATCCAAGCTACACTCCAGATATAGGGAGTCGGGGTCAAAGTCTGCAAGGAGACTCTTGGCTACTGCGAAATTCACAGAAATGTCCCCTGCCAGATTCAGGGTATGACCGATCTTCAGACTCTCTTCCATAACAGGCTCTTGGATCTGCGGGGCATTCTCCCAGGTAAGGACGGGATAGCCCTCATTGAGCCCCCGGCTGTCTGCTTCGTATGCCGTTCCCAGAAGCGATGCATAGCCCTTCATGGCCTGCGTTCCGATTTGGGCGCAATGGAGCAACGCAGGATTTGTCCACAGACGGTACAGAGCCACCGAGCCTGCACTGTAGCTATTTTCCACCTTTGCATCGGCTGTTGTGTCCCCCACTCTGCCTACAAGACCAAAATAGTTGCCCACATTGTAGCTGTTGCGGAGGGTGAAGCCGGAAGCGGCATTCTGCACCATTCCCACCAGACCGGCGCTTGCGGCGGTACGGGTACGGAGGCAAACCAAGCCTCTGTTGTAGCAATTCTCGATCCGTACATTTGCCCCTGTCACGATACCTGCCATCGCTCCGGTATCCGTGGCGGCATATACGGTGGCTTTGTTATAGCAGTTTAGGATCTCGCAGTCCTCATGGACATAGGCGGCAATGGCGGCACAACGGGTATAGCCCACAACGATACCGCTTTCCACACCGAGATCCTGAATACTTGCCCCTCTGATACAGCCGAAGAGGCCTGTATAGCCCACTTCCAAATCCGTTGCACTCAGGCCGTAGATCCTGTGTCCCTTGCCCAGGAAGCTGCCACGGAAATAGTAGGTAGCGCTTTCATCCTTGCCGCCAATGGCAAGCCAAGGCTCGTTGTTCAGGTCTATGTCGGAGCATAGCTCCACTGTCTTGCCTTGGAAGCTGTTACCCTTCCGTACCTCATAGGCAAGAAGCCGAAGCTCTTGAGCTGTGCCGATGGAATAGACCCCATTGTTTTCTGTCAAAGCGGTGGGGCAGTCTCCGTTCTCCCAACGCAAAACGGGGAAGATCCCGTTCTGTGTCATATAGTCCTCTGCAAAGGCAGAGCTCAGCTTGCCTGCGCTGTTGCGAAGCTCCGGGGCAGAGAGTTTAGTGCTGTTTGTCACGGTGAGCCCTGTCCCCACAGGCGCAAGCTCCAAGGTATCCGGGCTGTAGCAGTTGTCCAAGGAAGCAAGGGCATCCTCATGGACCAGCGCCCCGATGCCAAAGGAGGCCCTACCGATGCTATAGCAGTTTTGGAGCTTCAGAGCCTTGGTGGAGGAGGACAGGTAACCCACAATGCCTCCGTTCCCTCCGTTGGAGCTGTTACTGCCTACAGAGCCGGTGTTATAGCAGTTGAGGATGGCGCTGTCCTCTCCTCCCGTCATACCTGCAATGCCGCCGGTATAGCTTTGGCCGAAGACATTGGCCTTATTATAGCAATCGGAAATCAAAGAGCCTCCGTTAAAGACACCTGTCACACCGCCTACACGGCTGGTACCTGTGACCGTGCCGCTTGCAATGCCCAGGTTCTTCACCTGTCCCTTTTCGATCCGTCCGAAGAAGCCCACATAATAATTCCCGGCAGAGATCATGAGATTATGGATCCTGTGTCCCCCTCCGTCAAAAATGCCGGAGAATTTGGAGCATGCTCCGCCGCTGACGGTGGCATTGCCTCCAATGGGGATCCACTCCTCACTTTCCAGATCCACGTCTGCCAAAAGTCGGAGGGTCTTGCCTGCAAAGCTCTCTCCCAATACATTGACCGTATAGGCCAGCCTGCGAAGCTCCGTAGAGGTAGTGATCTCATAGATCCCCTCCGAGTTAGGTGTCAGGGCAGCCATGTTGGGGGTCTTATAGGCCGTTGCGGTCAGGATGGGGTAGCCGTTATTCTTGGGAATATAATCATCTGCAAGGAAGGCCTTGCCCAAAGCACTCGCCTTGGTTTTCAGATGATCCGCAGATTGGGAGGAGCTGTTTTTCAGGACACATCCGGGGTCAGAGCCAATGAGGGCAGGGCCGCTGAGGGCATAGGAGTTGCTGACGAATAGCCCTGTTACACTGCTGTTGACTAGGGCAATGAGTCCGCCCACGGTTTTGCCGGACAGTGTACAAGCCCCATAGGAATTCGTAATGCTTGCCCCTGTGGCGGCACTGGAGAAATAGCCAACCAGACCGCCGGCATTTCCCGTGGCGGTCACGGAGGCTACGGCATAGGAATCGGAAATTTGGCTCTTACCGCTCATGCCGATGAGACCCCCTGCATTGGCTCCGCCGGAGACCGTGGCACGGCTGTAGCAGGAGGAAACCGTACCGTGAGCATAGCCGATGAGACCTGCGGCCTTGTTGCCGCCGGTGACACTGCCACTCTTGATGCCGAAATTCCGCAGTGTCCCTCCCATGCCGCCGAAGAAGCCTACATAGTGATAGCCTGTGGAAATATACAGATTGGACACACTGTAGCCCTGTCCGTCAAAGGTGCCACGGAAGGTTTTTGCCGCAGCATCCTCGGCGTTATTTCCGCCGATAGGGATCCATTCTCTGGAACCTAAATCAATGTCCCTGCCTAAGCGGAGGGTTTTGCCGGAAAAATCGGACTTACCGCTGTTGACCTCATAGGCCAGAAGCCGAAGCTCTGCCGCTGTGGTGAGGACAAGATCCTCGGGAAGCACGGTGTCACACTCCCATGTCAGCACAGGATAACCGCCGTTTTCCCACTGACAGTCATAGAGGAAGCTGTTTCCCAGAGACACAGCGGCAGATACCAACTGCGCCCCACTGAGCTTCTTACAGGCGGAATAGCTTTCCAAAGAGGAATTCGAGACAATGTCACTGCCCTTCAGAGCAGTGGTGGAATAGGAATTCTTTACTGTAATTTTGGTAATGGGGCTGGATTCCGTGTTATAGTGACCGATGAGCCCTGCCTTGCCGGAGCTGTCGGTGAGCTTGCCCACATGATAGCAATTCTCCACCGTGGTGGTCGTGGAGCTGGAAACATAGCCCACCAAGCCCCCTGCCACATTGACAGCGGTTTTCACATAGCCGTTATGATAGGCGTTCTTCAGGGTGCTTGTTGCTCCCAACTGTCCTACCAAGCCTCCGCCGAAGCTGCCCGTGCAGATCACATTACAGCGAGCAAAGCAGTTTTCCACCGTCACATTACTGCCCACACCCATGAGACTGCCTGTGGCCTTACCGCCGGTGACCAAGCCGTCGTCAATGCCCAAATTTCGGATCACTGCCTTGGAGGCCTTGCCGAACAATCCCACCTGTTCGGAGGAGGGCTCAAATATCAGCAGATTCTTGATCACATGCCCCTGTCCGTCAAAGGTGCCGGAGAAGCTTATACCGCTTCCGTTACCCCCAATGGGCAGGAGACTCCGCCCCTTCATATCAATATCCTCGGTGAGGCAAAGGGTCTTGCCGGAGAAGCTGTCCCCCTGTGCAACCAGCTCCGACAGAAGACAGAGCTGATCCGGGGTAGAGATCTCATAGATCCCCTCAGAATTCGGCTCTAAGGTCGTTGCGGGGTCATATTGCTTCAGGAGCTTATAGGTATTGGTGATGCCGTAGGTGGGAAGACTCTTGCTCCCCTCCTCCCCGGTGAGGATAGGGGTGAAGAAAACCGTAATGGAAGCAGAAGTGGTCTTCGTCAGCTTGATGACCAGCTTTCGGATCCCTGTATTGGCATCCTGTCCGGAGGGCTTGGGAGAGGTGGACAGGGGCTTGGCATCCATTTGGGTGAATTTTGCACCGTCAGGGGTGGCGATCTGCGCCAGAAGTGTCTTCCCGTTCTTGGTCAAGGTCGCGGTTTTTCCGTCAGCGGAAATGGAGATATCCGCCTGGGTATGGGCGAACCAGTAGATGGTGGAGGCGGCCTCGCAGTTGATCTCGTCTCTCAGACGGACACGGCTTCGGTTATCGAAAAGCGCCAGCGAACGACGAGCGGATTTGACCCCGTAGCCATCATAAGCATCCTTCATATCCACAGTGGCACAGCCTCCGTCATAGCCGCTTTGGTAATCGGTGATCTGACACTGTGCGTTATAGACCTGTCCTCCCGTAGCGTCGGGATTCACCACAAGGGTATTCTGCCCCTCTGCTCTGGTGCGATAATAATTCCAGCGGCCGCCGTTCTCACTGCGATCCATATAGCCGGGAAGATTGTAGTTATCCTTTCCCAGATCCATGAACCACAGCTCTCCCATAGCCTCCATGACGAAAGTACCTACGTCAAAATCCGTATGTCCCGTCTGATTATCTCCGGATTTCATGGCGGCATAGATCTGCGCCCCATCCCCGGGGAAGCTGCGGAAGGAGGCAATGCTCTCATATTCGTCACTCATGAGCAGATAGTCCAAAGGCCGATCCCCGGAGGACAGCCCCTCAACCAGCTCGGGATCATACCAAATCAGTGCCAAATATTCGTCGAAACGGCTGCTCTGTGTTTGATATTCCCGTTGGAACAGGGAAAGCTCCGGCATATTATAGTAGTTTGCAAACCAATGAAGACAGGCGCTGTCTCTCAGGGGAGAACCGCCGTCACCGAAGTTAAAGCAGTTCACATAGCCATTGATGGCAGGGAGATAAGAGCCGGATTCCTTGATCCCCGGCTCTTGAGACAAACCGAAGTCTGTGCCAAGAATGTCATTGAGGGTATCAATGAGACAGACCGTGAAGGCAATACCCACAATATAATAGCCCGGCCCCTCGGGATAAGCACCGGAGGGAGCGTATTGGAAGGAAAGGGGCAAATTCTTCACCGCATTGGCAAGAATGGTGGAGCACTCCGTGGGATAGTCCTCAAAAACCGCCGCCGCTGCCACGGAAACACCGCCGTTACACCAGGGATTCCAGTTATTCTCCTTCTGCATGGCATTGTTGGGAGGAGGATCTTGGGTGGTGATACAATGCTTGTAGATTCCGTTTCTCACAGCATTTCTCTGGGAAGCCGTCATGTAATGATAGAGCCAGTCGTAGCCCAGACCAACGCCGTAGCTCATCTGGGCGGTATCCAAATAGTGGGCAGGATGCCAGTCCTTGAAGGAGGAAACATTCAGCATTTCCTCCACCGCACGTTTGGCAAAGCGCTCCTCACCGCTGATCTGATAGGCCATAGCCAGCCAAGTAATACGGTTGGTGGCCTCGTTGGACACCCCAAGCATCCTTTCTCCCTCTGCGAATTCATAGACACACAGAGGTTGGGGGATCATATCCACACAGTATTTGTAAATACGTGCATACCAGATCTTCATATAAGGATCTGTCTGCACCAGCTTACGGATTCGGGCAAAATCCTCGGCATTTGCCAAGATCCTTGGGTGAACATCCTGAGACCGAGCCTCAAAAAGCGTGCGAATATTGGAAGCAGTAGCCGAAACCGCCCCCACCTTAGGCACCGCCACACAAGGCAAAAGCCCTAGAAGCAGCCCAAGGATCAGAAACCAAGAGCAAAGACGTTTTATCATAACCATTCCTCCTATCAAAGACATCTCTCTTCATACAAAGTACATACCAAGCATACCATTTCCTCAGAACTCTGTCAAGAAATATCTCTCATCTCCTCCCGGTTTTTCCCCACCCCAACCTTGTCTCTCCCACCATCCATCGATGCCCACCAAGCCCTTGGCTCTCCACCATCCATCGATGCCCACCGCACCCTTGGCTCTCCCTCCGGGAGAGCTGGCGCGAAGCGCCTGAGAGGGCTCACCGCACCAATTCCACCCACAAACTACCCACAGACCCACCGCACCAATTTCTCTCACGAACTGCATCCCACCACCCACTGTCTGCACATCCCTCTCCCCCTCCCTTCGGGAGGTACCTCTCCCGGAGGGAGAGGCAAGGGCCGTGTGCAAACTTCAAGTAGCTCAATAAACCGAAATTGGGAGTGTCATTGGTATGAAAAGGGTCGCCTTGGAGGTTTCGTCCAAGGCGGCCCTGTGGTTTTTTAGGTGAAATAGGCTTTTGCGCTGTCACTGTAGGCGAAGAGGGCCTTACAGAGAGTCAGGAGGTTGCCGGTTTTGTTGTTGCCGTAGGTGTCGGCGCTGTATTGGAGGGTACAGGACAGCGGGGTCTGACCCTGACAGACCTGTACGGAAAGACTGCTTCTCAGCTCTGCGGCCAAGAGACCGCCAAAGGTGATGCTGTAGCGCCCCTGTGTCGTGCCGTAGGCCTCTGCGCCGCCAACATACAGGGTCTGGAGCTTCCCGGCATAGTCCCGATAGCTGACCTTCAGCCGCAGATCGGATACCGAGCCGGTGTAGGCTGTCAGATCGAAGATGAATTTCAAGCTGACCTTGGAATTCAGATCCAGCGCCTTTCCGACCCATGTGACAGAGGGTGTTGCCATATCGTTCAGGGTGGTATTGGTGTTCCCAAACACCACCTCATCCAAATTGCTCAGATATGCCCTGTGGACACTTGTCATCGCACTGTCTGCCAAGGCATCGCTGCGATAGCCCTTATAGATCTGTGCGGCGGCGCCGTAGCGCAGGAGGTCTGCACAGAGCCTGCGGAGGCTGTCTGAGCTGCCGGACTTGTTGAGCTGAGAATAGGCATACTCCGCCACGCTGTATACATCCGTGGAGGACGTGACCTGCTGTCCCTTCCTTGTGCCGTAAAGAACGGAGCTGATCTTATCATTCATCTGCACAGCGGTGAGCCCTTCCAGAACGAAGTAGTAATAGCTCCCCTGCTCCGTCGGCTTCAGCTTCACAGAAGCCGTACCTGTCTTGCTGTTGCCCTCATAGGTCTCCAAGGTGCATTCCAGATATACGGTACTCAGATCGAAGTCTGTAAGGAGGCTCTTTGCCACGGCAAAATTCACGGAAATATCACTTGCCAGATTCAGGGTATGGTTGATCTTCAAGCCGCTATCCACCACGCTTTCCATAGCGCCGCAGATACACAGACCCTCTGTGAAGCTGTGCTCTGCAGTAGAGCTCTGTCCACAGCGACTGCAAAGGCTCTCATGAGTGCCACTGCCCAGATCGGTGTAGCTGTAGCTGTGACCCAGACGGGGAACGATCTGTGCTTCTGTCAGCACAAGCAGACACTTACTGCAATAGACCTTGTCTGTCACACCGGAGCTGACACAGGTAGGGGCTGTGCCGGGAACGGTGACCCTGCTGTGTCCCTTGGGAGGAAGGGTCTCGGTCTTCTTTCCCCCACAAGTATGGCAGGTATAGGTGCAGACACCCTCTGCGGTACAGGTGGCCTCCGTGGTCACAGTACCCTCGTCATAGCTGTGTCCCATAGGAGGAAGCACTGTCTGCGCCTTGATCACTGCACCGCAGACAGTGCAGTGACTTCCCTCGGTCTTGCCCCCTGCGGTGCAGGTGGGCGCTACTGCCTCGTCTGTGACGGGGGTATGTCCCAGGGGAGAGATGCTCTCGGTCTTCGTTTCCTGACAAACAGAGCAGGTATAGATCCGCAGACCCTCTTCGGTACAGCCGGCTTCCTTGCTGATCTTACCGCTGTCCCAGCTATGGGGCTGTGTAATTTTGTCTCCGCAAAGGCCGCAAAGAGTGGAATGGGTCTCATTTCCGTCAGAGCTTGTGACATAGCTGTGGAAGCAGTGGGCTTCCTTCTGCCATGTCAGGATGGGATATCCCCCGTTCATGCTCTCTACGTCCTCTGTAAAGGCAGAGCCTAACACAGAGGCATAGCCCTTTAAGGTCTCTCCGCTGATCTGTTCTGTACGGATCATACTCAGACCTGCCTTGCTCCTGATCGGTCGGACACTGCCTGCACTGTAGCAATTCTCCATCACAGCGCCGGTAGCAGAGGCATTCACAGTGCCGATAAAGCCGTCGTAGTTGCCCACATTGTAGCAGTTGGCGATCCTTGCATTATGGGCATCGCTTGCCAGATAGCCCACCAAGCCGGCGGCATCCACGGAACGCTTGGGCCCACGGATGAGTCCCATGTTATAGCAATTTTCCAGAACAGCATCCGCATTGCTGATCATGCCCACAAAAGCTCCGTTGCCTCCGTTGGAATAAACCATCGCTTTATTGTAGCAATTGCGGATCACAGAGCCCTTCTGTGCAACGGCTGTCAGAGCGGCACAACGGGTGTAGCCCATGACCGTACCGCTTTCAATGCCCAGATTCTGCACCACAGCGCCGTTAATATAGCCGAAGAGGCCACCGTGGCCTATATCCAATTCCATAACATTCAGATTGCGTATCACATGTCCCTTTCCGTCAAAGCTTCCCTTGAAGGAATAGGTATTTGTCTCATCCTTACCGCCGATGGGCAGGAACTGTCGGTTCTCCAGATCAATATCCTCCGTCAGCTCCACGGATCTTCCGCTGAAGCTGTTCCCCTTCCGCACCAAATATGCAAGAAGCCGAAGCTGATCCCCATTGGAGATCTGATACACGCCGTCCTTTTGGGGCAGGTCGGTGGCTCTGTCCCCGTTTTCCCATGCAAGAACAGGGAACAGGCGGTTGGATGCAAAATAGTCCTCTGCAAAGGCTGTTCCCAAGGCAGACACTGCGCCACGGAGCTGGGTGGCGGTGACCTTTGCGGTATTGCTCAGTAGCACGGAAGCGATCTCGCCCACAGCCTCCATTGTATCCAAGCTGAGGCAGTCTGTCACTGAGCCTGTGGCATCGCTAGAAGCAGAGTGAACAATGCCGTAGGCAGTCCTGCCTGTATTGTAGCAATTCTTCACCACGGTATTGGCGGCAGAGCCGGAATAATAGCCCACGATGCCTGCGGCTGTGCCGTTGCCTCCTACAGAGCCTGTGTTGTAGCAGTTCTCCACCAGGCAGTCCGTACCGCTTGCCATGGCCACAATGCCACCTGCAATGGACTTGCCGCTAACATTGGCCTTGTTGTAGCAATTCCGAAGGGTGACATTGCTTCGGATCGTGCCGACTAAGCCGCCGACCTTCCCTGCCCCTGTGACCGTTCCGCTTTCAATGCCGAAATTCTGTACCACTGCCTTGCTCAGATCTCCGAAAAAGCCCACATAGTAATTGCCCTCGGAAATACTCAGGTTAGATACACTGTGTCCGTTACCGTCAAAAGTACCGCTAAAGCGGAGGTCGCTTCCCCCATCTTCGGCGGCATTGCCTCCAAGAGGGATCCACTCTTCATTTTCCAGATCGATATCCGCCAGAAGACGAACCGTCTTCCCTGCGAAGGAGATGCCCTCCTCATTGAGCATATAGGCAATACAGCGCAGCTCTTGGGCATTGTGGATCTCATAGATGCCCTCTGCATTGGGCTGTAGGATCGTCATATTGGGGCTCTTATAGGTATGCACGGTGAGAACGGGATAGCCACCGTTCTTGGCAATTGCCCCATCGCCTCGGAAGGCCTTGCCTAAGGCAGTGGCCT
>JAFOZC010000260.1 GCA_017391305.1 Oscillospiraceae bacterium
AAATGCCGATGTGGGTATGAGCATCGATGAAGCCGGGCATGATATAGCCCCCCTTGGCATCCAGCACCTCTCCCTCATAAGCGGGAGCCTGTGCCATATCCCCAAAGCCGGTGATCACACCGTTCTCAAAATCAACATAGCCGCTGTCAAAGCGACCGTTCTCCACGGTAATCAAAATACCATTTTGAATTCTCATAGCATACCTCCATAAAAGTATATTGCAGTTCTCCGATCGCAAGACAGGAGCATCTCCCTCGGTATGATCTCGCTGTATCATTCGAGCTTCCTTGTCAAGACAGAGAACCGACTGTCCTGTTCGACGGTCTGAAACCGCCCCTATCTTGCACAACACTGTAGGGACGGCAGATCTGCCGCCCCTACAGTGGCCCGAGACAGGGAACCGTTTCGGAACCATCCGTCTAATTTTACATTAAAAACGAAATTGCTACCATAATTGCGCCGCAGACCGCCCGGGCGATGGCTCGGGCAGTGTCTACCTGCTTTTGGGTAAAATTCTCTTCCTTCGCCACAGTGGAGGAGGTCAGATCGTCGTCAAAATCCTCGCTTTCCATGCGGAAGGAGGGCTTGTGCCATTTTTTCTCCTTAAAACGGCGGAGAATATAGGGGGTGCTTGCCTTCTTCTCTCTTTTTCTCAGACGGAAGGGGCGCATGCCGGTCATTTTCAGATAGGTAAACCAGCCCCAGCACAGCATGACAAAGCCGAAGGCGCACATGGCATTGACCATGAAAACACCGCCGCCCAACAGCGCTCCTACCAAAAGGGCTATGACACACATAATGCCCAGATAGGAGAAGGTTCTGCCGTAAATCAGGCGAATGTATTGCTGTTTGTCTCTCTTATCCATGCTCAGCCCATTGTTTTCAGCTCGGCACGGTAGTCGGCCAGCTCCTTGTCATTGCCCAGAACAAAGTGACCGGGAAGGAGCTCCACCCACTGAGGCGGCCGGGTCTCGTAATCGTGGACGGAGGGATCGTAGTGCAGGAGGGTCTTGTTCCGTTCCACATCGGGATCGGGATAAGGAATGGCAGACAGGAGCGCTTTGGTGTAGGGATGCAGAGGATGGCGGAACAGCTCCTCGCACTCTGCCAGCTCCACAATACGTCCCTTGTTGATCACTGCGATACGGTCGGAAATGAAGCGCACCACAGATAGGTCATGTGCGATGAACAGGTAGGTCAGACTACGCTCCCGTTTCAGCTTATTGAGCAGGTTAATGACCTGAGCACGGATGGAAACATCCAGTGCGGAAATGGGCTCATCCGCTACCACAAAATCCGGATTCATGACCAGACTTCTTGCAATGCCGATACGCTGTCGCTGACCGCCGGAGAACTCATGGGGGAAGCGGGTGGAGAATTCCCCTGACAAGCCCACCTCCGACATAATGGCTTCGACCTTCTTAATACGGTCTGCCTCATTGTCAAAGAGCTTGTAGTTATACAGACCCTCGGAAATGATGTAATCAACCTTGGCACGCTCGTTCAGAGAGGCCATAGGATCCTGGAAGATCATCTGCATCTGCATCCGAAGCTCCTTGGCTCTGTGCTTGCCGATCTTGCCGGTAATGGGCTTATCACGGAAGGTGATACTGCCGTCTACATTATTGTAAATACGCATAATGGCACGGCCGATGGTGGTCTTGCCGGATCCGGACTCGCCTACCAGAGACAGGGTCTCGCCCTTGTAGATATCGAAGCTGACACCGTTGACCGCCTTGAATTCCTTGCTGCCCAGCTTGAACTTGACGGTGAGATCCTTGACCTGCAAGAGCTTTTCCGCCCCCTCATACACAAAGGGCTCTGTGGGCTTCTGTTCCTGCTTGGTCTTGGCATGGCGCTCGTCCAGCATTTTCTTATAGTCCGCTGCGTAGGGATGGAGAAGCCAGGTCTTGGCAAAATGGGTCTCGGAAACTTGGAACATGGGGGGCTCTTCTTCAAAGTCCACCTCCATGGCATCGGGGTTACGGGGGGCAAAGGCATCTCCCTTGATCTCCTTATACAGGCTGGGAGGCGTACCCTTGATAGAATAGAGGTCATTGCCCTTCACTCCCAGCTGAGGCATGGACTGCAGGAGCGCCTTGGTGTAGGGATGGACAGCCTCGTTAAAGATCTCATGAACCGTGCCGTATTCCACGATCTGACCGGCATACATAACGCCCACCCAGTCTGCCACATTGGCCACGACACCTAAGTCATGGGTGATATAAACCACCGTCATCTTCAGCTCTCTTTGGAGCTCTCGGATCAGGTTCAGGATCTGAGCCTGTACGGTAACGTCCAGCGCAGTGGTGGGCTCGTCACAGATCAGGATCTCGGGGCGGCAGGCAATGGCGGTAGCGATGACAACTCTCTGGCGCATACCGCCGGAGAATTCATGGGGATACTGCTTATAGCGGGTTTCGGGATCTTGAATGCCGACCTTCCGCAGGATCTCCAAGGCCTCTGCCTTGGCCTCAGCGTGGGGCGTACCGAAGTGCCATGTAATGACCTCGGTGATCTGCTCACCGATGGTGCGGACGGGGTTCAGAGAGGTCATAGGATCCTGGAAGACCATAGCGATCTTCTTGCCACGGATGCGGAGCCATTCCTCCTCGGTGGTAAATTGGCTCAGGTCCTCGTCACGGTACAGGAGCTTGCCACCGGCGATCTTGCCGTTCTTGTCCAGCATACCGATAAAGGATTTGGTAAATACAGATTTGCCACAGCCGGATTCTCCGACGATGGCCAGAGTCTCGCCCTCGTAAAGATCCAGAGAAGCACCCCGTACGGCAGTCAGTGTCTTGCCACGGAGGTTAAATTGGATCTGTACATCCTGCGCAGAGAAGATCCGGGGGCCTAAATGTCCGTTTTGCTGCATAGCTTTCTCCCCCTTTCTTAAACATGGTTGCGAGGATCGGAGGCATCGGCAAACTTATTGCCGATGACATAGAACGCAACAGTAATAATGCAGAGGATCGCCGTAGGCAGCAGCATCTGATAGGGATGGAGGGTGAAGGATGCACGACCGTGGTTGACGATGTTGCCCAGAGTAATGGCATCAACGGGAAGTCCGACACCGACGAAGCCCAGGAAAACCTCAGAGCCGATGGAATAGGGAATGCACAGGGCAGCTTCCATAATGATCAGGCTGATGATGTGGGGGATGATGTTCTTGGTGGCAATACGGCGCATGGGAGTTCCCAGACAGCGGGATGCCACGTTGTACTCGCTGTCACGGATGGAGAGGATACGGTTACGGAAGAAGCGAGCCTCTACGATCCAGCCGCGGGAGGCCATAGAGATGAAGAGGGTCAGGTAGCTGGTGTTCATGATATATGCCAGCAGTACCAGATATACCGTAGAGGGGACATTGGTGATGACATTGTAGATCTCGATCATAATGGGATCCAGCTTCTTGTTATAGCCCCAAATAGCGCCGACGATCATGCCGATTCCCACATCGGACAGGGCAATGCAGAAGGCCAGAATGAAGGAGTTGCGGCAGCCGTACCAGGCTCTTGCCCAGATATCACGACCTAAGGTATCCGTACCGAACCAGTGCTCTCCACTGGGGCGGCGGTTCCACAGCAAGGGGTTCTGCACCACCTCGTTGGGGTCTACGGAAGAAAAGATGGGATAGGCGAAGCTCATCACGATGATCAGGCCGATCAGGATGACCAGAGCCAAAACCGCCTTGTTCTTAAAGAAGGTGCGGAAGGTAGAGCGCCAGTAAGAATAGTTGGAATAGCCCGTATCTTCACTGAGCATGCTGTCAAAGACCGCTGCCCGGAACTTCAGAGGGCTGAGTATGCGCTCGGCTTTCTTATTATCCTTGTGATCCATGTGCTTAAGCCTCCTCTGTGAGCTTGATACG
>JAFOZC010000261.1 GCA_017391305.1 Oscillospiraceae bacterium
GCTCTCGGATCGGGTCGTGGTTCCGGTCTTGGAGTGGGTCGTGGGTTCGGTGTGGGGATGGGTGGTGGCGGCGCTATGGGCTGTTTCTCCCCTTTGGGCTGTTGCTCCCCTTTGGGCTGTTTCTCCCTCTTGGGCTCTGTGGGCTTCGGCTTGGGTTTGGATGTGGTAGAGGGGCTTCAGGGGGAGGTCTTTTTGATGGAAGAGGGCGGCATTGCGGGAGATGGCCTCCATAAGGAAGCTTTTTCGCTCAAAATCCATCATTTCCAAGCATAGGAGGGCTTGTTGGGCTCGGGTCGGCTCGAAGAAGCCTTGGGCATAGAACTGGAGCGCCAATTCGTTTTGGCTCATTTTGGCATAGGGGGATGCCTTCTGGGCATTCACCTCGATGTCAAAAAGAGGCATGCGGCTGCCCATTTCCACACCAAAGGCTTCTCCCTGCCTGTGGGGAAGGAGGCCTACGTTACTGTATCGGGCGAATTCCACCACTCCGCCTTCGCCCAAAATTCGGAAGCATCGGGGCATATCATAAAACTGCCGCAGCAGCTCGATGACCATAAGCACCACCTGTCTAAATGCCCGATAAGAGCCCTTGTTGGCATCCCGTGACAGCTTGCTTCCCGCCTCCTGGAGGGCGGCGATGGCTGAGGCGGCGGTGACACCGCTGGTTTTTCCGCCGGCGGAAATGTCTCGATTACCTGTGGTTTCCTTCAGCTCATCGATTTTGTTGTTCAAAATATGGACGTAAATGGAAGAAAGGCTGTTGCCCTGCACCGGCAAAATGCTGTCTCTGCCCAGTTGTCCGTCTACGTGGATCAGGGGACGGGTCAGATCCAGATATTCCTCCTCATTGACAGAGCCGTCTGAGCGGATGAAATGTCTGGGGGTGGCATTGGCCAAGAGATTTTTCATAAAGGCCTGATTGCAACGGTCAATATACTCCTGGGCGGATTTTGCCACATCGATGAAGCCAAAGCCGCAGGGACTGCCCTTTACACGGAACAAGGGGTCGAAGACAAAGGGGTATTTTCCGTGGTCGTACCAGCCTCTGTCTTTGTAAAATTCCTCATTTTCAGAGGCAAACAACAGCTCCTCTCCCACAAATTTGCAGTAGTGGAGGCGGCCGCCCTTGTGATAATACCAATCCACCACGGCGGCCATATCTTGGGTGTCTACGGTGTCATCGTATAAGTAACGGGACACCTCTCCATGAGTGCTTGTGAGTTTTCCCCGAACATGGGGATATTCTTCCTCCAAGAGAGCCTTATTTTGTAACTCTACATGGAAAACATGAGGACTGCTCTGAATATTGGTAATACCGGGCTGCCAGAACAGGGCGATGGGGTCGATCTGCCTGACCCGAATATCTCCCAGACCTCCCAGCAGGCTCTGTTCCCAAAACACTCCGAAAATGCCTGTACCGCTACGGAGCTTGTCGTCCCAGGTATCGGAATAGACCTGCTCGAAGTCCGATTGCTCTAAAATCACCGGGATCACGGAGCTGAGGAGCTTGGCCTCCCGACGGTCCTCCTCCTCTCTGGGGAGCATCACAGGTGCAGGGAAATTGTCCATTGCATCGGCATGCTTATTGGCGATGCAGTTGAAAAGCCATGCGCTGACCGGCTCCACCTGCTCGGCATTGCTCCCGGAGCGGAGGTAATCCCAGTGGCGCATTTTGAACCACTGCTCGTTGTCAATGAGCCTCTGCTCCAAATTTCCTTTCCCTGCCTTATAGCGCCGCAGGATGCCGTAGGCCTGTCTGATATGGGCTTTTTCGATCATAGCTTGCTTTGTTTTCCTCCTTACAAAATTTGTTACAAAAACTCCATTTTAGGAGATATTCTTGCCGGTGGCAGGTTTTTATGGGGAATGTCTAAGAACAGTTGGCTTGCTCCCTGAGCAGCCTCGGCAGACTTCTCCAAGCGAGGGGCAATGGGACGGGACATGAGGAAGTAACGAGCCTCGTCCGCCACGTGATCCTCCCCACGGGTGTCCAGATCCTCCGGAAGCTGTTCGTCATATTGGAGCAGAGGGAGGGTGCGGATGAAGGCCTTGCAATTGGAAAACACATACATCAGGGGCAAGCCCTCCTCGTCAAAACGGAGGCGGTAATGGAGCTGCAGCCAGCCGGGGATCCGTTTGTTATCCCCCTTCATAAAATACACCTGATGCCTTGCGGCAGTGTCCGCAATGGATTCCCCGGTCTCTCCGTCCCAAATGGCAGGATCTGCCACACCAACGATGTGTTTGCCGGAAAGCCAGGGGTGTTCTGTTTCAATCCGATGAATTTCCGAAAACACCTTGTCCGGTGTCCAGCGCACTCCCTCGTTGGGGACTCCCGTACAGCCGTAAAGCTCCAAGATCCGATACACCACGCCGCCGCTGTCCACCGCCCACCAGCCACAGGAAAAGGGGCGGTGATAGCCCCAGTCAAAGGAGCGGTAGATCCGCCAAGAGGGGTCGATGGCGAAGGGCTCGATGACATGGGTCCAGCGCCGATCGGCATAATGCTCCGGACGGTCTGCGAATTCTTCAAAAAATTGCCCTTCAAACACATTCCAGTCCCCTTCCAGCCAAGCCTTCCTCAGCTTGGGAGGCAGGGCCTTAAGTTGCTTCAAATAGTCCGGCTGTGCCTTGAGAAGGGCTTGGTTGTCTGTGACCCGACTGGGGATGAAGGTATATTCCGAAGGATCTTCCCCCTCCTCGTAGCGCCTGTCCAAAAAGATCCGTTTGATATAACCGTGACCCCGACCACCGGGATTACAGGTGTAATAGATCCGTTTGGGGAAGGAATTCACACCGCGGAGGCAGGCAACAATGGTTTTCATTTGAAATTCGGAAAACTGGGTGGCCTCGTCCAGAAAGATCACGTCATATTCCACACCCTGCAAGCGATCCAGATCCCCATCCTTGGCGCAATAGGTGAAGGAAATGGTAGAAGCGTTTGGAAAAGCCAAGGTTTTTTGTTTGTCATTATAAATTGCAATATCCTGAAGCTGCCGCCGAAGGATGAGAATATGGTTGTTCATCAGCTCCGGATAGGAACGGCGCACAATGAGAATGCGGATCCCCCCATAGCGCAGGGCAAGAAGAATGGCCTTCGTCCGCACCGCCCAAGACTTCCCCCCACCACGAGCGCCCCCAAAGCCCACATGCTTCGTCCCCGCCCGCATAAATTCCATCTGCTTCTCCTGCGGCCTCGGCAGAACCAAGGTCTTCATAAAATCACCTCCAACAATCACACACAGATCATAGCCACTGCACCGATCCGATCCACCAAACCAAAATTTCTCGCCCTATCCACCGATGCCCACCAAGCCCTTGGCTTTCCCACTGTCCATCGACACCCACCAAGCCCTTGGCTCTCCCTCCGGGAGAGCTGGCGCGAAGCGCCTGAGAGGGCTCACTGCACCGATTCTA
>JAFOZC010000262.1 GCA_017391305.1 Oscillospiraceae bacterium
ACGATGCCTCCAGCCCTGCCACCCCTACCAAATATTACGAATACAAGCAGAGCAAATCCGGCACCGTCACCTACCAGACCCTCCTCTACCCCGTTGCGGCGGGGTCTACAGCTACGGTTCAGCCCAAGAAGCTCACTATGGCAAATACCACGGACAAGGAAGCCTTGGCAATGGAGATCGCCATCAGTGACAGCAGTAAGCCGGAGCTTGCCAAGCTGACCCACTACCACTCCTTTGAGGATCAGGCCAAGGAGCGTAGCTTCGGTAGCTTTACCACCAATGCCCTCACCACCGCAGTGGCACAGAACAAGGCAAATGAGCTGTTCTATGCCTCCCTCATTGGAGGAAACCGCCTAAGCTCCGGTGGCAAAGTCATCCTCCACAGCTCCCATGCCTTGGAGGATCTGACCGCAGTCCTCCGTGAGGGTGTTTTGAAGCTCTACAGCAATGACCCTCAAGCAGCGGGCTGTAGCTTCCAAGTAAACTTCTCCCAAAGCAAGGTCAGCTCCGTCACCCTGAACGGCAGAGAAATGGACTTCACCCAGGGAAGTGACGGAACAGTAAGCATCACCGCCCCCTACCTCCTGCTGGACTTCCGCAGGGATGACATGGCGGCAAAGGCAGATAGCTGGTACGGCCTTCGTTCCACCACAGAGGTGGACGATCTGAAGGGTACTCTCTCCGGCACCATAGACGGCGGCGATCCCAATATCCGCATGAACAGCAGCTGCGAGGATCTGTCCTATGTTCCCAAGGAAGGGGATATTCTGGAGCTTCGCATGAAGACCACCCTCCTTTCCGGCGAGGCAAAGGGCGTACAGGTCTTCTTCCTGTCCGGCAGTAACACCGCCTTCTCCGAAGCCTATTCCGTGAAAAATATGACTTTGGATCACGCAACCGGCAGATATCAGCTCATTACCCTCCCCCTGACCCCAGGGGCAGTTTACTTGGGACAGCCCATCCATAGCCTCCGTGTAGACATGCTCCACCTGAGCTCTCAGGATAGCGTCCAAGCCGATTATGAGATCGACTATATTTATATTGGCCCAAAGGAGCATGCCCCCTCCAAAACCGCCAAAACCGCCCAATACCTTTACTTCGACTTCGGCAACATGACCGCCGACAAGGAGCGCTACAGCTTGGAGGCCTACGGCGGCTACCCCTTTGATCTGGACAATTGGGCATATAATTCCAATCGCACCGCCGCCCCCATCATAGACAACAGCTCCGGCACTCTTTCCATCCATATCAAAGACAATAATGACTTCAGCTATGTCCAGACCACCACCGCCGGCAATTCTCTTACCGCAAAGCCCCTGTATTACCACCCTCACCCAACGGACAGGGTGCAGGTGCGCCTCCGCTTTGAGCATTGTAGTCCCACCTCCGACAAGATTTCCGTCATGCTACACTGCATAAGGGATAATATGGAGGATGTGACCAATGACCATTCCACAGGCTATCTGACAAAGGAACAGGTTCTCTCCGGAGAGTATGTCATGGTAGAATTCCCTGTCACAGAGCTTTTCGGAAAGGCAGAGGAGATCAACAGCCTCCGCTTCACCGTGGGGGATGTGGAAGATGACGGCACCGGCCTGTCCCGCATCGTCTTTGACTATTTCTATGTAGGGCCTAAGGAATATATCCCCGTGGGCGATCACCTGTATTTCGGCTTCGATAATACGGAGAAAGACCGAGAACGCTACAACACCAAGACCTACGGCAGCTATAACTTCGACACAGGCTGCTGGGGCATCAACAGCATCCGTGCAAAGGAGATCGTCATGAAGGAAAATGCCATGACCATCGCCCTTCTGACAGGTGCCTCCGGAACCTATACCCAGACCACCACAGGAGGCAACAGTATGAACACCATGCCCCTGACCTACTTCCCCAAAGCAACGGATCTGGTCCAAGTCCGCCTAAAATTCCGCAACTGCACAGGCACTGCCCCCTATGTCCATTTATATTACATCAAGGATGACAGCGCCACGGTAACCAACGACAATAGCAAAAAGGCCTTCTCCGCCTCCCTCTTGGATGCCGATACCTACACCGTCGTGACCTTCCCCGTTCCCAAGGGCTTCGGAACAGCCAAGCTCATCAATTCCATCCGCCTGACCTTTACAGGCCTTGCCGAGGACGGAAGCGGCACGGGAGAGATCCTGGTGGACTATCTCTACGTGGGCTCACGGGAGGGTCTTCCCACCCCCATGTATGACGTGACCTTCCGAAACGAAGACGGAAGCGTTTTGCAGACCCTCACGGTCCTGCAAGGGGAAACTGCCGTATATACAGGCAAAACCCCCACCAAAGCCCCGGACCACAGCAAGCATTACCAATTCAAGGGCTGGGACAAGAGCCTGAGCAACATCACCGCCAATACCGTGGTCACTGCTCAGTACAACTCTGCCTCACACAGCTTTCGCTATAGCAATAAAGACAGCGCCACCCACACAGCCTCCTGTTCCTGCGGCTATAGCAAGACAGAGAGCCACTCCTACAGCTACAAGGCCACAAAGAACCCCACCACAAGCGCAACCGGCACTCTCACCGGAACCTGCTCCAAGTGTAACGGCACAACCACCGTCACCCTCCCCAAGCTAAACACCACGGACTACACCAAGTCCACAACCACCGCCCCCACCTGTACCGCCAACGGCACCGACAAGTACACGTGGAAAACCACCACCTACGGCACTTTCAGCTTTAACGCAACCGTCGCTAAGTTAGGTCACAACCACACCGCAACGGTCACTGCCCCCACCTGTACCGCCAAGGGCTATACCACCCACACCTGCACACGCTGTGGTGATACCTACACCGACACAGAAACCGCAGCCTTGGGTCATGCCTACAC
>JAFOZC010000034.1 GCA_017391305.1 Oscillospiraceae bacterium
GCATGTACAGAAGCCCCAAACACAGTGCTATGGCCTGAACTAGAAATGCCCCTGTATCAGAATCGCTATATTCCTGATAAGAAAAAAACAGTTCTTTGACCACTCTATTCACCCTTTCAAAACACATTTTACACATTCTGAAGAAGATACCTTATTGCAATTGTCATGCAAAAAAACCGGATCAATTTTGCCTAAGAAATATGATCCTAACTCTCAAACATTATATCATATTTCCGTAGAAATGTCTACTTTATTTGCAATAATGCCGTAGCAAACAGTTTTTTCATTAGATCATCGGGAAATCGGAAAGGATTTCCGGGACTGATCCACATATAGCATTGGAAAAAGAAACAGTGATTGTAGATGAAATATCTCTGTAAAGCACCTAATACAAGTGGCGTAAAACGGTACTCTGTTTGGAGGGAGATTTTATGTATCCTTTTCTGCGTTATCCAAGGCAGAAGTCCACCCATTTCACTGTCGGTCTGGAGGAGAGGGAGGATTCCTGAAAAAAATTGGGGAAATTCCTTCCTGTGTCTTGCTTTTTGAAAGATTTTTTGGTAAAATAATACCTTGATAATACAATGGGAGAAGTATAAGAATGCATCTAAAAGAATTGATCGTACAAGGCTTCAAGTCTTTCCCGGATCGCACCCATGTGTCCTTCGGTCATGACATAACTGCCATCGTCGGCCCTAACGGCAGTGGCAAGTCCAATATTTCCGATGCCATTCGCTGGGTCATGGGCGAACAGAATTCCCGCTCTCTTCGCGGACAGAAGATGGAGGACGTTATTTTTGGCGGTACGGAGAAGCGAGCGCAGGTAGGCTTTGCTGAAGCGACTCTTGTTCTCGATAATGCCGACCGCGCCCTCCGTTACGATGCCGATGAGCTGATGATCACCCGTCGGTATTTCCGCTCCGGCGAAAGTGAATACTATATCAACAAGCAATCCGTCCGTATGCGTGACGTCCATGAGCTGTTCATGGATACCGGCTTAGGTCGTGAGGGCTATTCCAATATCAGCCAGGGTCGTATTGACGAGATCCTTTCCCTGAAATCCGTTGATCGCCGTGAGATTTTTGAAGAAGCCGCCGGTATTTCCAAATACCGTCATCGTAAGGAAGAGACAGAGCGTAGATTGGCCCACACGCAGGACAACCTCATGCGGATCGGCGATAAGATCTCCGAGCTGGAATTACAGGTGGTTCCCCTGAAGGAGCAGGCGGAGAAGGCCAAGGCTTATTTGGAATTTCGGGAGGAATTGAAGGGTCTGGAGCTGGCACTGTGGCTCCACTCATTAGAAAAGCTCTCTGCTACCGCACGGAAGGCAGAGGAAGACTATCATTCCGCCGCATTTATTCTCCAACAGGAGCATGAGAATTTAAAACAGCTATACGTTACCACAGAGACCTTGACCTTTGACCTCCACAACAGGGATATGCTGTCTGAGCAGATCAGAGAGCAGATCTCTCAGTCCGAGGCCTTGGCACAGGAGGTTCGGGCGGCTATGGCAGTGTTACAGAGCAATCTGGAAAATTGCCACAGTAATTTACAGCGTGTGAAAGAAGAGCTTTCCGAGCAGGACAGCAGAAGCGGCAGCATTGCCTCTCAGATCGCCGCTCTGGAAGCCCGTTGCGGAGAGATCGACGGACAGTGTGACAAGCTTCGTCAAGAGCTGTCTGCCGCAGAGGCAGAGGGCAGAAAGCTTGCCGATTCCTCCGACGGCATGACCAAGCGCTATCTGGAGCTTCGCAACGAGCAGGAGCGATACAGAACAGAGCACTCTGCCAAGTCCGCAGACCTTTCCTCCGTCACCGAGTCCGTTGACCGTAGCAGTAAGCGGAAGGCAGAGGTAACTGAGGACTGCGATTCTGCGGAATACCGCCGCAGTGAGGCAGAAAAGGCTCTTGGCAATATCCGCAGGAAGCTGTCTCTTGCCCGTGAGGATATCACCGCCTGCCACAATACCATTGAGGGCTACCGCCTCCGCTCTCAGACCAGAGAAAAGAAGCGGGACGAGCTAAAAGCCGAGGTTGATCGGAATTCCGTAGCGTTGGACACCCTCCGCTCCCGTTTGCGGATGTTTGAGGAAATGGAGAAGGAGTTTGAGGGCTTCTCCAAGGCTGTCCGTGTTGTCATGCAGGAAAGCGGCAAGGGCAGACTCCGCGGCATTCACGGCCCTGTTTCCAAGCTCATCCGTGTAGAGGATGCCTATGCTCTGGCAGTGGAGATCGCTTTGGGCAGTGCTGTACAGCAGGTCGTCGTTGATAACGAGCAGTGCGGCAAGATGGCTATCCAATATCTGAAGAGAAGCGACTCCGGTCGTGCTACCTTCCTGCCTATGACCGTTGTCAAGGGACGACTCCTGAATGAAAAGGGAGTGGAAGGCTGTCCCGGCTTTGTGGGCATTGCCGCAGAGCTGGTAAGCTGTGAGGAGCGCTACAAGAATATCGTTAACGATTTGCTGGGCAGAACCGTCATTGCAGAGGACATGGATGCCGCCATAGCCATTGCAAACCGTTTCTCCCACCGCTTCCGCATTGTGACTGTGGATGGACAGGTGATCAATGCCGGTGGTTCTATGACAGGTGGCTCTGTGTCAAGAAACACAGGTATCCTGTCCCGTGCCAATGAAATTGAACGCTTAAGACAGCAGAAGAATCGCTCCGAAGCCGCCTTACAGGAGCTTAAGAGCCAATATGCCGAGGCGGAGCGTTTGACCAAGGAGGTAGCCTTCGAGCTATTGTCCGAGGAAGGGAAGCTCCGTGCCGCCCAGGATTCTGCCCTAAGATTAGAGGGCGAGGAGAAGCAGTTTGCCGTACTGGAGCAGGCCATTGCCGAAGCCATTGCAAGCGCTCAGAAGGAGCTGAGTCTTCTGGACGAGACCATAAGCTCCGGCTCAGCCCGTAAGGAGACCTTGACCGCTCAGATCGCCGTATTGGACGGAAAGATATCCGAAACGGAGAAAGAACTTCAGTTCGTCTCCGACGGGCAGTCTGTGGCGGCACAGCAGTCCAATCGTCTGTCCGAGACCATGACCAAGCTCCGCATGGATTGCGCCGCTTTAGAAGCGGAGAAGTCTACCGCTCGGGATTCCATTGCATCCCTCCGTGGTCTGGAATTAGCTATGGAAGGGGATCGGAAGCAGAAAGCCGTCCTTATTGAGGGCTACAGTGCCGAGGAAAGCAGACTTTTGGCAGAGCTTCAGGGGCAGGAACAGCTTCTCACTGTTCGGGAGGAGCAGACCAAGTCCTTTAGAACAGAGCTTTCCACCGCTTTGGAGGAGCGCGCCAAGGTAGAGGCACGGAAAACGAGTTTAGAGAAGGATATCCAGAACAAGAACAAGGATATTCTCAATATGGAACGTGAGTGCGCCCGTTTGGAAAGCAAGAAGACCTCTGCGGAGATGGAAGAGAAGACCATCATTGATAAGCTCTGGGACAGCTATGAGCTGACCCGTTCCACCGCACCGGCACAGGCCGCCCAAATCGAAAGCGTTCAAGCCGCCCAGAAGCGGACGGCGGAGCTGAAACGACAGATCTCTCGTCTGGGTACACCCAATCTGGGGGCGATCGATGAGTTTGCCCGTGTGAACGAGCGTTATGAATATCTCACCGGTCAGAGAGACGATGTGCTGACCTCCAAGAAGGACTTAGAGGGCATTATTGCAGAGATCACCTCCCGTATGACAGAGATTTTTACCGAAGAATTTGCAAAGATCAACCACTATTTCGGGGAAACCTTTACTGAAATGTTCCGTGGCGGTAAGGGCTCTCTGGAGCTGGAGGATCCTACTCAGCCCCTGACCTGTGGCATAGAGATCCGAGTCCAGCCTCCCGGAAAGCAGCTAAAGACCATCACCCTCCTGTCCGGCGGCGAGAAGGCCTTCGTTGCCATTGCCCTGTATTTCGCCATCCTGAAGGTACGACCCACCCCCTTCTGTATGCTGGATGAGATTGATGCCGCCTTGGATGATCGAAATGTAGAACGCTTTGCAGGCTATCTGAGAGGCTTCAGCGGACGCACCCAGTTTATCGTCATTACCCACCGCCGTGGAACAATGGAAGAGGCAGATGTCCTCTACGGTGTCACCATGCAGGAACAGGGTATTTCCAAGATCCTCCATCTGGATCTGAATCGGATGGAAGAACAGCTTGGTATCAAAATAACAGAGAATTGAGGAAGCATCATGGGATTTTTTGATAAAATTAAAAACGGTCTGAAGAAGACCAGAGAGGCCATGGCCAATACCATTGGCAGTGTATTTTCCGTATTCCGCCCTGTGGATGAGGAATTTTATGAAGAGCTGGAGGAAAGCATGATCCTTGGGGATCTGGGTGTTGAGACCTCCTGCAAGGCTGTTGAGTTGCTCCGTCAGCGTGTCAAGGAGCGTAAGCTGAAGGACACAGAAGAGGTCAAAGCTGCCCTTAAGGAGATCCTGGTAGAGATGCTCTGTGTCGGTGATACGGAGCTTCGCATGGGAACCAGACCCTCTGTGGTTCTGGTCATCGGTGTCAATGGTGTGGGCAAGACCACTACCATCGGTAAGCTGGCACATAATTTCAAGGAAAAGGGCAAGAATGTTCTTCTTTGCGCCGCCGATACCTTCCGCGCCGCCGCCGCAGATCAGTTGGAGATCTGGGCGAACCGTGCAGGAGTACAGATCGTCCGTCAGCACGAGGGTGCAGACCCTGCCGCTGTGGTGTATGATGCCATTCAGGCCGCCAAGGCAAGAGGCACAGATTTGATCCTCTGTGACACTGCAGGCAGACTCCACAACAAGGCCAATCTGATGAACGAGCTTCATAAGATCTCCCGTGTTATCGATCGGGAGCTGCCCGGTGCGGATAAGGAGGTCCTGTTGGTTCTGGACGGCACAACGGGACAGAACGGTCTCATTCAGGCCAGAGAGTTTAAGTCTATTGCAGGTGTCACCGCCATTGCCCTGACCAAGCTGGACGGCACTGCCAAGGGCGGTATCGTCATCGCTGTAGCAGATGCCCTGCAGATCCCTGTGAAGTATATCGGTGTGGGCGAGCAGATGGATGACCTGATGCCCTTCGATGCCAAGTCCTTTGTAGATGCCCTGATTTAACCGACACAGGGAAGAAGCGGTATCTACGACTACGGAATAGGAGTGAGAAATATGAGAATTGACGGTAGAGCCTTAGAGGAAATGCGAGAGGTCAAGCTGACTACGGAATTCACCAAATTTGCGGAAGGAAGCTGTCTCATTGAAATGGGAAATACTATGGTGCTCTGCAATGCTTCCGTAGAGGAGCGTGTACCTCCTCATGTCCATAGCGGTGGCTGGGTCACAGCGGAATATTCCATGCTGCCCAGAGCAAATCGGGAGAGAAGCAAACGGGATATTTCCAAGCTGAAGCTCTCTGCCCGTAGTGCAGAGATCCAGCGTCTCATTGGCAGAAGCCTGAGAAGTGCTGTGGATCTGAAGCTTTTGGAAGGGATCACCATTACCATAGACTGTGACGTACTTCAGGGAGACGGCGGTACCAGAACCGCTTCCGTTACCGGTGGCTTCGTAGCACTGGCCCTTGCCTGCCGCAAGCTCCTTGCCCAGGGAAAAATCGAGAAAATGCCTCTGAAGAGTTACGTTTCCGGCATTTCCGCAGGCATTGTTCGTAACGAAGCCATGCTGGATCTGTGCTATGAGGAGGATTCCAAAGCTATGGTGGATCTGAACTGCATCATGACCGCAGAAGGGGACATCATAGAGCTTCAGGGAACGGGAGAGGGCAGACCCTTTACCGTGGAGGAACAGATGAGATTGGTGGAGCTGTGCCGAAAGGGTAATATGCTTCTGACCCAGATCCAGAGACGTGTGATAGGAGAATTAGAATGAAATTAGTTCTGGCCAGCAACAATGCCCACAAGTTAGAGGAAATACGTCATATCCTTAGTACTTTAGGTATGGAGGTCATTCCCCAGAAGGAGCTGGGGGTATTCGTAGAGCCGGAGGAGAACGGAACCACCTTTGAGGAGAATTCCTATATTAAGGCCAAGGCGGTCATGGATGCCTGTGGTCTTCCCACCATTGCAGATGATTCCGGCCTTATGGTAGATGCCCTCGGCGGAGAACCGGGAGTTTATTCCGCCCGTTACGGCGGAGAGGCCTACCCCACCGACAAGGATCGGATGTATTACCTCCTGTCCCGAATGGAAGGGGTAGAGGAGGAAAAAAGAGGGGCAAAGTTCGTTACCGTGATCACCATGCTGCTACCGGATGGAAGAAAGGTGGTTGCAAAGGGAGAGTGTCCCGGACGGATCTTGACAGCGCCTCAAGGGGATAACGGCTTCGGCTATGACCCCGTATTCTATTACCCGGAGGCAGGCTGCAGCTTTGCCGGAATGTCCGGGGAAGAAAAAAATCGGATCTCTCACAGAGCAAGAGCTCTCCAAAATTTCGCAGAGCAGATCCGGAAGGAGAAAGAATTATGATTACAAGCAAACAGCGTTCAGAGCTCCGCAGTCAGGCAAACGGCTTGGAGACCACACTCATGGTGGGCAAGGGCGGCATTACCGAGAACCTGATTTCCGAAGCCAAAACCCAGTTAGAGGCCAGAGAGCTGGTCAAGGGCAGAGTCCTGGAAACTGCTCTTCTTTCCGCCCGTGAGGTCAGCGATGCCCTCTGCGAGGAGATCGGCTGTGAAGGCATCTCCTGTGTGGGCTCTAAATTCGTCATTTACAAGCGCTCTGAGAAGAAAGCTCAGGAGGAAGCCCGTATTGCCCGTGAGCTGAAGAAAAAGAAAGCCAACCCCGTCCGCCGCGGCGCTCAGGAACGCAGACGCAAGGCCAAGGAAGAAAGAGAGAAACGTAACGAATACTTCCGCCAGTCCGCCATCGCCGCCGCCATCGAGAAGAGAAAACAAGGCGACCGCTAATCTAAGTCTGACAGTCGTCCCCTACAGAGGGAATCGGAGCTGTTGAGTCAATGATAGGCAGAACGGTAATCGGCTTTTGGGACAAAGGCGAATTGTGGAAGAAATTGTGGAATTGTGAAGAAGGAAATGGGAGGAGAAACAGATATGGCAAGGATCGGTATATTTGGTGGAAGCTTTAATCCCCCTCATTTGGGGCATATTTTGGCAGTGGAGGAATTCCGCACCCAACTCCGTTTGGATCGTGTGATCATGATCCCAGCGGGAGATCCGCCCCATAAGGATCTGTCCTCCAATTCCCCCACAGCGTGGCAGCGCTATGAGATGACCTGTCTGGCCGCCAGGGAGCTTCCCTGTACGGAGGTTTCTCAGATAGAGATCTCCCGACCGGGAAGGAGCTATACCGCCGACACATTGGCCCTGCTTCGGAAGGAATTCCCCGAGGATGAGTTTTTCCTCCTTATGGGGACGGACATGTTCTACTCCTTTGCCTCATGGTACCGTCCCGATGCCATTGTGAAAGAGGCAAGCCTTGCAGTGGCTCGACGGGATGCCGATCCCCAGAAGCGCATTGACGATTGCGCTCACTCCTTGCGTGAGACTCTGGATGCCCGTATTGTTTATGTCAATAACGACTATTTGCCCCATTCCTCTACCTCCGTTCGTGCCATGATCCCCTTTGATTGCGCCGAGACTCTGATTTGTCCTGCGGTACTGGAATATATCCAGCAAAACAAGCTCTATTACGCAGGGAAGGATTTGAAGAATTTGAGCTTTGAGGAGCTAAGCCGGATCTCTCTGTCCCTCCACAAGGCTAATCGTGTAGAGCATGTACAGGGCTGTAGCGATACCGCCGTAAAGCTCGCCCGCATCTACGGTGCCAATGAGGATGATGCACGCCGCGGGGGGATCCTCCATGATATTACCAAGGCCCTGAATGGAGAAGAGCAGTTGAAATTATGTGAAAAATATGATATGATATTGACTGACTTTGAAAGAAATCATCCCAAGCTTCTCCATGCCAAGACCGGTGCAGAGGTGGCAAAGCGGATCTTCGGAGAGAACGAGGCGGTTACCGAGGCGATCCGTTGGCATACCACAGGCAGGGGCGGGATGTCCCTTTTAGAACAGATCATTTATCTGGCAGACTATATGGAGCCGAACCGCTGCATTGAGGGAGTTGAGGAGCTGCGCGAGCTTACCTTTAGCGACTTGGATGCCGCTATGATCCGAGGCTTGGAAATGTCCGTTTCCCATGTGACCGGGAACGGCGGCATTATGGATCAGCGCTCCTTAGAGGCCCTTGCCTTTTTCCAAGAAAGGAAACAACACACATGAGCAGAGAACACAATCAGGAACACCGTGGGCGCTTTGCTTCCGAGTATTCCAAAGATAAAATTGAAAAATCGGGAGGAGCAAAATTCTTCGCTGTCTTTTGTCTTTTGCTCCTTGTTTTTACCTTAAGTGTCAGTTTGGCACTGATCCACCGCAGTGGCATGGATCCGGAACCCCTGCCTACTACAGCCTATGAGGTCAAGCCTCTGGATTATCAGGTGAATCAGATCCCCACTCAGCCCATTACCCAGGGAGAAGAGGAGGAAATCACCATCGATCTTCGTCAGCCTAAGGGGAAGCACAATTCACCCATCCTCAACATCCTTTTACTGGGTGTGGAGGGGGAGAAGAATGATAGCTTGATTCTTTGTTCCATCCACATGAGCAAGCGTAGCCTTTCCTTCCTCAGCATCCCCAGAGATACCTATATTGCAGGCAATTATGAGATCCCCAAGATCAGCTCCGTCTACGGCTCTGTTCGCAAGGAGCGTGCAGTAAGTGCTGTCATCGATGCCGTGAAGGGTATGTTTGGATTTGCACCGGATTACTATTTCCTTCTGGACGAAGCAACGGTAGAAAAGGCTGTGGAGCTTGCCGGCCCTATTGAATTCCATGTTCCCGACAATGCCCTGTATCACAAGCTTCATTCCGGTATGCAGAAGATCACCAAGGACAATGCTTTTGAGCTGTTCCGCTTCCGTGATAACTGGACAGATGTGGAGACCGAGCCTACCAAGGTACAGCGTGATTTCCTGCTGAAGCTTTTCTCCGCCTTCCTTTCTGACAAGAATGCCATTGCTCAGAGAGTCATGACTCTTTCCGAAGTGGCACAGACGGATCTAACTGTGGAGGAGCTGGCATATCTTGCCTATGTTCTGGCTGATTTTGACTTCAGTACAGCACAGAGCATGCCTCTCCCCGGTGGAGAAAATGAAATCGCTAAGAAGCTATACTTCCAGGTCAGCCCCTCTAAAGCGGTGGCGCTGATCAATGAGCATCATAACCCTCTGAAGAAGGATCTGACCATTTATCAGGTGAACTTCCGACAGGAGACCAAGGGAAGCGGGGAAGGGGAGTACAGCGACTACGGTCATAATAACAAAACCGAGCCCAGCACCGGCAAAAAGCCTACAGGATCTACTGCAGGGACGGACGATCCTACCGAGGACACCACAGATCCCTCTGACGGTACAGAGGATTCCACCGATGGTACACAGGATCCCTCTGATGGCAACA
>JAFOZC010000263.1 GCA_017391305.1 Oscillospiraceae bacterium
AGGTCTCCTAATCGTTATACTATTCATAGTATAACGATTAGGAGGTTATATATCAAACATGAAAAAAGACAACTTCATCAAGCGCAATTGGCTGGTGATGCTGTGCGGTCTGCTGGTAGGTGCCGCCGCAGTGATCCTCAGTGCCAAGGGCAACCCCGGCAATATGGGCTTCTGTATTGCCTGCTTCCTCCGTGACATCGCAGGTGCTCTGGGTCTGCAGTCCGCCTCCGGTGCAAACGAAGCCGGGGAAACCGTCCGCAGTCTGTCCAATTTCCGTCCCGAGATCGTGGGTATCATCATGGGCTCCTGCATCATGGCTCTCGTGGGTAAGGAGTTCAAGCCCAAGGGTGGCAGCTCCCCCTTCACCCGTTTCCTGCTGGGCATCGTGGTCATGCTGGGCGCTCTGGTATTCTTAGGCTGTCCCCTGCGTATGGTCATCCGTATCGGCGGCGGCGATCTGAATGCCATCGTTGGTCTGGCCGGCTTCATTGTCGGTATTCTGGTAGGCATCCTCTTCCTGAAGGGCGGCTTCTCCCTGGGTCGTGCCTATAAGCAGAGCAAGTCCGAGGGTCTGGTATTCCCCGTCCTTATGGTCGCACTGTTTGTTCTGTCTCTGGTCGGCGGCGTTCTCTACGTTTCCGGCATCACCCCCGGCATCAGCGCCGCTCCCTGGGTCGCAGGTCTGATCATTGCTATCATCGTAGGTGCTCTGGCACAGAGAAGCCGTCTGTGCATGGTCGGCGGTATCCGTGATGCCGTTCTGTTCAAGGAATTCGGTCTGCTGGCAGGCTTCGCCGGTGTTCTCGTTGCTGTCCTGGTAGGCAATGCCATTCTGGGCAACCTCAAGTGGGGCTTCGAGGCTCAGCCTATCGCTCACACCGACGGTCTGTGGAACTTCCTGGGCATGGCTGTTGTCGGCTGGGGCTGTTGTCTCCTGGGTGGCTGTCCTCTGCGTCAGCTCATTCTGGCAGGAGAAGGCAACACGGACTCTGCTGTTACCGTATTCGGCATGATCGTCGGCGGCGGTCTGGCCCATACCCTGAAGATCGCCTCCTCCGGCAAGGGTGTTGCCGCTAACGGCCCTGCCGCTACTGTCATCTGTCTGGTGATCCTTGCAATCATTTCCATCATCAATATCAGAAAGGAAAAGTAATATGATCGACGCAAGAGGCCTTGCCTGCCCCCTTCCCGTACTGAAGGTACAGCAGGAAGTGAAAAAGAACGATCCCAAGACCCTGGAGGTTCTGGTAGATAACCATGCCGCTGTGCAGAATGTTACCCGTTTTGCCAACAATTCCGGCTATCAGGTCAGTGTGAAAGAGCTGGAGGATGACGAATTCTCCCTGACGCTCAGCAAATGACACAGTACATCGCTACCTTCCACACCCACTTAGCCGCCCTGAAAACTCACCGCAGTTTGCAAAAGGTCGGTGTGGAAGCCCGTATGGCTCCTGTTCCCCGTAAAATTTCCTCCTCCTGCGGAACCTGCGTGTTCTATCGGGCAGAGACCCCCTGCTACGGTCATATCGACCCGGATGCGGAGGCAGTTTACGAAACAGAAGGGGACAAGGTTCAGATCCTGCGGGTATTTGAAGAATAAGAATAAAAAATACTTCCTTTTCGAAAGAAAGGAAGTATTTTTTATTCAGTCTATATAGCCGAAATCTGCCAGAGGCCAGACACGGAAGACGATCTTTCCGACAATCTGCTCTGTAGCAACGCAACCCACACTGCTGTGTCGGGAATCCAGAGAAATGGAACGGTGGTCACCTACTAAGAAGTACTTCCCGTCAGGAACTTGATAAGGAAGCTTAATATCACAGCTACCGAAAGCCTTCTCATCCAGATAGGGCTCTTCCAACAGCTCGCCGTTGACGTAGATATTGCCGCTTTCATCAATGTTGACCCAGTCGGAAGGGCCGGCGATCACACGCTTAATGAGGATCTTATTATTATAATAGAAGGCAACTACATCGCCGCACTCGAAATCGCCGGACTTCAGCGAAATGATGATCTGTCCATCCTGAAGCGTGGGGGTCATAGAGTCGCCGTAGGTCTGCAGAACCGGCATCCACAGGGTGGCAACCAGTACCGCAATGGCGGCAACTACGATCAAGGTATAAAAGGTGCTACGGATCACACTGCGGAAGCGATGGTTGTAGCGAACCCGTTTCAGCTCCCCCCGCAGTTCTTCGGCAGAGGGGGAGGCCGCAACTTTCTTCTTACTCATAGCTTACCCCTTCCCCTGCAGTAAGGCCTTCAGACTTTCCTGTGCGGCGCAGTACTGCTCCAGCTTTCCGTATACATTATCCCAATATTTCTGAGAATCCTCCTCCGCCTGCTTCCGCAGAGCATCGCATTCCTCACGGGTTTGCCGCTCCATAGCTTGGCGCTTATCCTCTGCCTCCGCAAGAAGGCTCTCTGCCTCCCCACGGGCTTGGGACAGGATCTGCTCAGCCTGCTCCCGTGCCTCGGTGATCAGGGCTCTGCTCCGATCCTCTGCCTCTGCCAGAAGCTCGGCGGCCTTCTGCTCCCCTTCGGAAGCTACGGGGCTCTCCTCTGTCCCGGTGGCACCTTGAGCCTGTGCATCGGGAGGCTGACTATGAGCACGGAGCTCTTGCTCCTGCTCGTCATACATCCGCATAATATTGCTTAAATACTGAGCAGCCGCCTGATCCGCGGCCTTAAACACCTCGTTGATCTGCATGGCCGCCTCTGCCAGAGTGCCGGCATTGGCAACGATGATCTCTCTGCTTTCTGCTCTGCGCTTTGCTTCTTCCAGATCCTCTTCCATTCGCTCTACCCGTTCGGTCTGCATGATCAACATTTCCAACAGATCACTCCGGGAAAGGCTCTTCAGTTCCTTTGCATTCATTGCATTTCCTCCTTGGAAAGCCTTGCTGTGCTTTGGGCATACTCCACCCTTATATCGGGTATTATTTTATCCTATATAGCATAAACTGTCAAGCCCTTTCCGAATTTTCTTCGGATTTTCTCTGTAGGTATTGCTGATTTATTCTGTATTCCTTATTTCGTCAGGTATGAATATTTCCGGATTATTCTATTTTTCATTTTGTACAGCTCTTTTTGCAAAACAGGTGCTTCCTTCATTGCAAACTTTTCGGTTTTATGATATAATGGGCAAAATATCACGCAGAGGAGGAGTAGCCTATGGGAGTACCGAAGATCAAGCAGGTTCAGGATAATCAGGCCAAGGCGAGAACCTACAAGGAGCTTATGGAGCAGTACCGCAAAAGCATGGAATGCGGCTTTTACGGGGAAGCCGAGCTGATCGTCTACGCCCTGTTGGAGGATCGTCTGCGATCCTTCCTGTTCCATATCGGTGCCATCGAAAAGCGGACGGATTCCTCCACCGGTGAAAAAATGTCCGCCCTGCTGCAAAAGCCTCGGGATGTAAAAAACATTTCCGACAAAGCCGATATCATTCGCAAAAGCTTCCGACACTGTCAGCAGATCAGCGTGGCAGAGGAGCCCTATGCAGACTATCTCCGCAGTCTGTATCTGGACGGTGTGGACGTCTCTCAGTGCAAGAAGCTCCTGAAGAGCATCAATGACTGGTGCAGCTATCGCAACGAGATCATCCACGGTCTGTTCCACAAGGATCTGGAGGATCTGCGTCAAAGCTTCCGATCCCACGTGGAGGAAGGCTTTGACCTTGCAAAGGAGCTTCACAAGCATGTGCAGGCCGTAAAGCGCTCCAAAGGCAGAAAAGAACATAACAGATGATAAAAATGCCCGATACCGTATCATTTGCGGTATCGGGCAATGTAGATTGCGAATATTACTTAGCCTTGGGGCCTGCCTCTACAATGTGGGTGGGCATGTTGGGGTACTTCTTTGCGAAGTTCTCGGAGAACATGGTAGCCAGCTTGTTTGCCTGGGCATCATAGGCTTCCTTGTCTTCCCACAGGCCACGGGCATCCAGCATGTGATCGGGAACACCGGGGCAGGAGGTGGGGAAGTCCACATTGAATACATCGTGATGCTTGAACTCTACGGTATCGAAGTCACCGTTGAGGGCAGCGGAGACCATAGCACGGGTGTAGGCCAGCTTCATGCGCTTTGCGCCGGAGGCTGCAGAGCCGCCTGCCCAGCCGGTGTTGACCAGATAGACCTTGGCGCCGCTCTCACGGATGCGCTTGCCCAGCATCTCTGCATAGACAGAGGGATCCATAGGCATGAAGGGCTCACCGAAGAGGGTGGAGAAGGTGGGCTGAGGCTCGGTAACACCACGCTCGGTTCCTGCCAGCTTGGAGGTAAAGCCGGTAACGAAGTGATACATCGCTGCATCCTCACTGAGACGGCTGATGGGAGGCAGAACGCCGAAAGCATCGGCAGTCAGGAAGATGACGACCTTGGGAATGCCGCCAACACCGGGGATAGCGGAGTTGGAGATGTACTCTACGGGATAGCCAACACGGGTGTTCTCGGTGAGAGAGCCGTCATCAAAGTCGAATTCACGGGTCTCTTCGTCCATAACAACGTTCTCTACCAGAGAGCCGAAGCGGATGGCATTCCAGATCTCGGGCTCGTTTTCCTTCTTGAGGTTGATGCACTTGGCATAGCAGCCACCTTCAATATTGAAGATGCCGTCATCTGCCCAGCCGTGTTCATCATCACCGATGAGCATACGGTTGGGGTCAGCAGACAGGGTGGTCTTGCCTGTGCCGGAGAGACCGAAGAAAACAGCAGTCTCACGGGTCTCGGGATCCATGTTAGCAGAGCAGTGCATGGGCAGGATGTTCTCCTTGGTCAGAACATAGTTCATGGTGGAGAATACGCTCTTCTTGATCTCACCTGCATAACGGGAGCCTGCGATAACGATCAGATGTGCCTCATAGTCGATCATGATGGCCGCCTCGGAATTGACACCGTCCATCTCGGGATCGCACTTGAAGCCGGGAGCGCAGATCACAGTGTAGTCTGCCTCGCCGTACTCAGCCAGCTCTTCGGCAGTGGGACGGATGAGGAGCTGATGGATGAACAGGTTCTGGGAAGCCAGCTCGTTCACGATACGGAACTTCTTGGTGTGAGCGGGGTCTGCACCTGCAAAGCCGTCGAATACGAAGATCTCACGTCCCTGGAGATAGGCGCAGAGCTTGCCCTTGATCGCATCAAACTTCTCCTTGGAGATGGGGCGGTTGACCTTGCCCCATGCGATATCGTCATGGATAGCGGGAGTGTCGACAATAAACTTGTCGTTAGGGGAACGGCCGGTGTACTTGCCGGTAGTGACAACCAGGGCGCCGGTGTTGGACAGCTTGCCCTCACCGCGGCGAAGAGCTGCTTCCGTCAGCTGAGCAGGACCCAGATTCCGATAAACTGCCTTGGGTGCCAGAATTCCCAATGCTTCGAGGCCATAAGTTTCCATAGTATATCCTCCTTATTGATCATACCGTCCAAGACGGCTCTTGTATATCTTTCGGTGAAAGTCTAATATTCACCAAGTACATCATATCACAAAGTCAGTCAAATATCTATAAACATTTTGTAACAAAATTCAAAATATTCTTTTGGTTACTATATCTAAAAAAAGCGCCCTCCGGTTTGAAGCCGGAAGGCGCTTTGGGTATGAATATCAGTCTGCAACGTAGGGAAGCAGAGCGATCGCACGGGCGCGCTTGATCGCAACGGTCAGCTGACGCTGATGGGCTGCACAGGTGCCGGTGGTACGACGGGGCAGGATCTTGCCGCGCTCGGAAGTGTAGCGGCGGAGCTTGCCAGCTTCCTTGAAGTCGATGCTCGTAACCTTGTCTACGCAGAAGTTACAAACCTTCTTACGCTTGCGGGGGCGAGCCTTTTCGTTAGCCATTATGAAATCCTCCTTCTTTCAGTCTCTTGTGGAAAAGTTTAGAACGGGAGTTGGCTGTCGTCATCCTCGATCATGGAGAAGTCGGAGGACGGAGCGGGCGCTGCAGGAGCGGAGAAGCCATAGTTATTCCCGGAAGGATTGCCACCGTAGTTGGGGCCGCCGTAATTGGGAGCGCTGTTGTATGCAGGGGCATTGCCGCCGTAAGCGGGAGCATTGCCGTATGCAGGAGCGCTGCCATAGTTGGAATAACCGCCTTCGTTGCCGCCTTCACGCTTGGAGTCACCGAAATAGACATTGTCGGCAACGACCTCTGCGACACGGCGCTTGTTTCCCTCTTTGTCGTTCCAGGTGCGGATCTGGAGACGACCGGACACCACTGCCATGCGGCCCTTTGCAAAATACTTGCTGACGAACTCAGCAGTATTGCGCCATGCCACGATGTCAATGAAGTCTGTCTCTCTCTCGCCGGTGGCGGAATTAGAGAAATCCCGATCCACAGCGATGGAGAATGTGACCACAGCCAGGCCGGAGGGTGTCCGACGAAGCTCGGGATCACG
This sequence comes from Oscillospiraceae bacterium, assembly GCA_017391305.1. Classification (GTDB taxonomy): domain Bacteria; phylum Bacillota; class Clostridia; order Oscillospirales; family Oscillospiraceae; genus JAZOXB01. Next base: position 6,391 of record JAFOZC010000263.1, read on the forward strand.
GGTAAGACGACCCATGAGAACGATATGGTTCAGCATGTTACGGGCCTCCTTAACCTTCGACTGCGACGATGATGGAACGCATGATGCCGTCAGTGATCTTGAATACGCGGTCCAGCTCAGCGGGGAGCTCGGGCTTGCATTCGCAGGTCATGAGGACATAGTATCCCTCGGGCAGATCGTTGATGGGGTATGCCAGCCGGCGCTTGCCCCACTCCTCGATACCGGTGAGAGTACCTTCTGCCTCAACCATCGCCTTGAACTTTTCCACGAGAGCAGCAATACCCTCTTCGCCCTTAGCGGGGTCGATGATATAGATGATCTCATACTTTGCGGAAATCTTAGCCATTGTTGTGTGCACCTCCTTTTGGACTTTTAGGCCGACAATCTCGTTGCCGGCAAGGATAGCCTGTCTTCGCAGGCTTATAGATTATACCCTACATTATCCCAAAAGTCAAGAACTTTTTTCCTCTTTTTCCCCCTCATTCCTAAAGAATCCCACAGATTCCATATCCCTACACTCCGAAATTTATCCCTCCGTCCATCGACACCCACCAAGCCCTTGGCTCTCCCTCCGGGAGAGCTGGCGCGAAGCGCCTGAGAGGGCTCACCGCACCGATTCTACCGACAAACTACCCACAGACCCACCGCACCGATTCTTCATACGACACTGCATTCCTGCACGAACTGTCTGCACATCCCTCTCCCCCTCCCTTCGGGAGGTACCTCTCCCGTAGGGAGAGGCAAGGGCTGTGAGGAAACTTAAAACAGAACGATAAACCGCAATTTATCGTTCCGTCTACCGATGCCCACCGCACCCTTGG
>JAFOZC010000264.1 GCA_017391305.1 Oscillospiraceae bacterium
CAGCTTCGCTGACAAATCGTTGCGACGATTCCGGTCGGCGGCTCTGACAGTCCACCGGACTGTCATTCACTACCGCCGACACCGCTTCGCTAACCCTTTACACAAGGGAGCCTTGGCCTGTGCCAAACCTTCGGTCGGAGGGATGAATTTCGGTTTGTGGATATGCTTAAAGTCTGCACACAGCCCTTGCCTCGCCCCGTGGGGAGAGGTACCTCCCAAAGGGAGGGGGAGAGGGGGCGTGCAGACAGCTCGGGGCGGAAATCGGTAACGCAGTTCGGGGAGCAAATTGGCACAGTTCGGGGAGCAAATTGGCGAAAAAACCTTGCTTGCGGATCAGATTTGTGTTAAAATATACCTATTATCACACAAAATAGAAAGGGTCGATAAGAATGAAGAGAAAGCTTTTGTGTCTGCTGCTTCTTGCGGCGATGATCGCTGTGCTTTTGCCTACGGCGAAGCCTCAGGCCAAAGCCGGTGCCCAGAATATGGATGCCTCCGATGTCCGCATTATGAGCGCCAATGTCTATGCGGAGTTCCCTACATGGTGGGGCTCTTTCCATCCGGAGGACACCAGCGCCCGTGTTGTCCGCTTGGCAAAAATGTTGGAAGAAAACAACCCTATGGCGGTTTGTACTCAGGAGATGAGTCCTACATGGTATACCGCCTTTGAACAGTTGGATACTACGAAATGGGCTTGGCTCACAGAGCCGGATGCCGCCGGATACTCTTACTATGACTTTGTACCCAATGTAGGTCTGGCTCTTAACAGCATTCTGTACCGCAAGGATCTGCTGACCCTCCAGGGCAGCGGTGTTGAGCCCTACACTGTCCGTACCAACGGACATTGTATGGTTTGGGGTGTTTTTACTGTGAACAGCACCGGCAAGCAGTTTGTTCTGATCAGCACCCACTGGACGCCCGACCGACCCGGCGACAAGTCCAATGAGCGACTGGCACAGGCAGAGCAGCTTGCGCAAAAGGTCAATGATCTGCGCCTTATATACGGCGATACGGTCATTGTTACCGGCGACTTTAACTGCACCGATGACAGTCAGGAATTCCGCAGATTCATTACCAATGCCAATGCTAAGGACAGCCGTCAGTGGGCAGCAAGACGGGGAGATCATCTCAGCAAGATCGACCATATTGTAGCCACAGCCGATGCTACCGTTGACTATCATACCGTTTGTTATGAGTCTAACAATGCCTATGCCATCTCCGACCATCCCTTTATTGTTGCGGATATCAAGCTGACCTCCAACCTGTACTTTGATTTTACGGACAATGCAGATGCCCGTTACCACTATAAGCAGGGGATCTACCGTTACAATGCCTATGACTATCACACGGCTTATTGGAAGCACGACAGTAACCGTGTCACAGGCCTGACCATCAACAAGTCGGATGGGACGCTTTCCTTTAATGTTACGGGAACAGGCAATCCCTATGTCTTTACCGACACCAAAAGCGCTACAGAGCTGAAGAATGCCTATGGCCTCAACTTCCCAACCAATGAGGCCGCCCATGCCTTTATCCGCTTCCGGCTGACCAACTGCGCCCAGATCAATACAGGTACCAATCCCTCCCTGACTCTATCGGCACTGAATAGATCCACCGGTCAGATCAAATCGGAAAAGAAGAATTTCACACTGTCTCAGGCCAATGCCGGCTATGTGACACTCCACTTCCCATTGTCAGCTGACGGTATTCGTAGCTTGGGGAATATCGATTCCATCCAGCTTTCTTTTGACAACATCAAAAATGGTTCTGTGAAAATTGCCTATATTTATATCGGTGTGGACAATTATTCTCCCCAGAACTACTCCATGATGTTTGATTTCTCCAACACGACAGGGGATCAGAGCAGATATAAGGGCAGTGCATACGGCGGACATCAGTTTGACACCGCCTCTAAGGGCTACTGGGCTACCTACGAGACCTCTACCACCACCGGCAATGTGTACAATGATTTCAGCATAGATAATACCGTGGGCACCCTTTCTGTGAAGGTTGCAGAGGGCTTGTCCTATAATAATTCAAACGGAAAGTACGGCCCCTGGTTCACCACGACTAAGACTCACGGAGGCTACCCCTGGACAGCCAACCCCGAGCGCCATCCCTTGCAGTACGCACCGGGAAATGCAGATTTCATCCAGATACGTTTCAAAACAGAGGGCTGTGTATTGGCGGCAGGCTCCAAGCCGCAGATCGTAGTGGTTTACGATTATGACAAGGGGGACGGGACGGTTGCCCGTGGAGCCTATGACATGGTGGTGAACTATACCCTGAAGGACGGAACCTATCAGATCGTTTCTATTCCTCTGTCGGATCAGTTTAAATCTGCCAAGAAAATCACCACTCTGGGCTTCCGTTTCTGGCATATTAAGGGAAGCTCTGCGGACGCCAAGGTGGTTATTGACTATATTTTTGTGGGACCGGAGGAGGCAATGCCTCTGCACCATGTATACGACCACAAAACCGTTGCCGCAACCTGTACAGCCAAAGGATCCAATACCCATACCTGCCGGATTTGCGGTTATAGCTATACGGAGTATATCAATGCCACGGGCCATTCTTACAGATACGATTATGATAAATTTCCTTCCTCTTTTGGTGCCGGTAGTTTAAAGGGAACTTGCTCGCATTGCTCCGATACGGTAATGGTAGAGATGCCGCAACTCAACACAACGGACTACACCAAGACTGTGGTAAGGGCTGCGACATGCACCGAAGGTGGCTCGGATAAGTATACGTGGAAGGTGACTGCCTACGGCACACGGGCTATCAATGTGAGCACACCCGCTTTGGGCCATGATTATGTAAATTACAAGGCAACCAAGAACCCCACCACCACCGCAACCGGTGTCCTTACAGGTACATGCTCCCGTTGTGCCGTTACCACTACGGTAACTCTGCCCAAGCTGAATACCACAGACTATACCAAGACCACCACAACCGCTCCCACCTGCACCGCAAGCGGAACAGATAAGTACACCTGGAAAACCACCACCTACGGTACTTTCAGCTTCAGCGCTACCGTCAACAAGCTGGGTCATAATTACACGGGATACAAGGCAACCACCAACCCCACCACCTCCGCAACAGGTGTACTGACAGGCACTTGCTCCCGTTGCTCCGGCACGAC
>JAFOZC010000035.1 GCA_017391305.1 Oscillospiraceae bacterium
AAGTGGTTATGATTTATTGGAATCAAAAAAATGCCATTATCCAGTTCCTCAGAGATGGAAATATAAAAATACTGAATGTAAAAATACTTTTGTATTCTCTGGAATGGGAAAGAATGTTACATTGTACTACCAACCAGTAATTTTTGACTACAACAGTCATCGCATAAACGGAATCGGATTATACCGCAACAATACGATTTCCTTGAATCATGACAACAAAGATGAGCGGCGTGGTAGATATTATGTGCCTGACTATGTTATAAAAGCTAATATTAATGGTTCCGAGCGATATATCATACTGGATGCCAAATTCAGCTCTTTGGCCACAGTGAAAAGGGAGTATGTTGCAGACCTTTCATTTAAATACCTCTTTTCCGTTAGTACGGTCGCTGAAAACAGGTCTGTCGATGGTTTGTGCGTAATATATGGACAATGCTTCAATGATACTGATACACAGACCGTCTATGACAAGCAAATTTCAACGCAAGGAATAACTCCATTTGCAGATTTAATTCCATTTATTGAAGGCGTTAATGATTTGAACCACAACTCCGTAATTCAACAGTTACTATCCAAAATTGGAATATAATAATTATCACAAATATCCCACGCTTCAGTGACATTGTTCTTTTCAATTTCAATGTAGAAGATGCACATTACCGTTTGGATATAATAGCAATTGAATAACCAAAGGATAGCACCAACTGCGGTGCTATCCTTTAGTCAACGGTTGTCAATGACTGCTCCGTAACTGGTAAAGGACAGAGTGGATTCTAAGCGAATATCCCTGCCATAGCTTTCGAAGTCGAAATACCGCTGGATGCTGTCGGGGACATTATGGAAGATGCAACAGCACTCTGCATAGTATTCGCCCAGAGCAGCATCATCGTGAACATCGGCTAAAAGCTCGAAGGCATCCAACTTGTCGATGATTTCCAGCATTTTCTCGATGCTCATACTGCTTTCATATTCCAGCACCGCCGCCAGCTTTTCATAGTCATAGTCTGCCAATTCATCGACCCGCTGTGCAAGCTCATTCAGCTCTGCAATGCTGGCATATTCGCTGATGTACAGATTGGGAAACAAGGATTCATAGTCGCTGATGAAGTATTCCTCATACCGTTCATTGATGCCGATACGCCGAAGCACATTCTCCAGCTCGTCCTTCGGCACGGGCAGTTTTACCCACTCACCCATAAGACAGCCTTCCTCATACCTCCCCAAGTTGGTCAAAAAGATGCTAATTCTATTCATGCACTATCTTGCTCCTTTGTATTAAGATAGTGCATTATACTGTAGAACCGTGTCAAATATTCCAGAAGAAGATTTGTGTCAAATTAGTGTCAACGGGGCATCAGACCGCAGAAACCCTTGCAACGCAAGGGAAAATAAGCATTGAGACAATACCTCCAAAACCGTAGGCTCAGGGTTCAAGTCCTTGTGCCCCTGCCAGAAAAAACCTGCAGAATTCGTGAAATATGTTTCTGTATGAAATATTGCTAAGCAATATGAAATACGCTGCGGTGTATAGGGATTTCTTTAAAAAACAGCAAATGGAGAAGTTACCACGATGAAACAGAAAGAAGAACTCCTCGGCACAGCTCCCGTGGGCAAGCTTTTATGGAAGCTCGCTTTGCCCACGGTGGTTGCCCAGCTTATCAACATGCTATATAATATCGTTGATCGGATCTATATCGGTCATATGCCGGAGGTAGGTGACTTGGCCCTGACGGGGGTAGGTGTTTGCATGCCCCTGATCATGCTTGTGTCCGCATTTGCCGCCCTCGTTGGCTCCGGAGGCGCACCGAGAGCATCCATCTTTATGGGGAAAAAGGATACAGAAAGTGCGGAAAAGACACTTGGCGGCTGTTTCGGATTGCAAATTGCCGTTTCCGCTATTCTGACAGTTGTCCTGCTTATTTGGAACAAAGCTCTCCTTCTGGCATTCGGCGCAAGCGAAAACACCATCGAATATGCAACGAGCTATATGAGCATTTATGCCATCGGTACGGTATTTGTACAAATGACCCTTGGAATGAATGCCTTCATCACGGCTCAGGGATTTACCAAGATCTCTATGATGTCCGTCGTTGTCGGCGCTGTATCGAACATCCTTCTCGACCCCATCCTGATCTACCTCTGCGGTATGGGTGTCAAGGGTGCGGCGCTTGCAACGATCCTGTCACAAATGCTTTCCTGCCTGTGGGTCTTATCCTTCTTATTCAGCAAGAGAAGTATTCTCAGATTGAAGCCAAAATATTTCATTCCTTCCCCAAGGATCATTTTGCCCTGCATTGCCCTGGGAACCGCAACCTTCATCATGCAAGCAAGCGAGAGCGTGATATCGGTTTGCTTCAATTCCTCTCTGCTGGAATACGGTGGAGATATTGCTGTGGGCGCTATGACCATCCTTGCAAGCGTGATGCAGTTTGCTATGCTTCCGCCCCAAGGCATCGCACAGGGCGCTCAGCCTATCCTTAGCTATAATTACGGGGCGAAAAATGCAGACCGTGTCAAACAAACATACAAGCTTTTGCTTAAGATCTGCCTGATGTATTCCATAGGCATTTGGACTGCGGTGATGCTGTTCCCCGGTGGGTTTGCATCGATGTTTTCCCCGGATAGGGAGCTTGTTGCATTCGCATCAAAGGCCCTTCGCATATATTTTGCCGGAATGGTGCTGTTTGGCATTCAGATCGCTTGTCAGATGACCTTTGTATCCCTTGGAAATGCGCCATCGTCTATACTTGTGGCAGTTGTCCGCAAATTCCTATTGCTTTTGCCGCTCATCTATATTATGCCGAATCTAATAAAGGATCCTACAATAGGTGTTTATATGGCAGAGCCCATAGCAGACATCCTTGCGGTATCCTTTACGGTCATTCTGTTCGTATTCCAATTCAGGAAGGCTCTCGGAAAAATCGAGCCGTAACATTCCGCTTCCCCGTGTCTGCCTCTTAGTCCCCAAGGAATCTGCCATCCACTGGGCATGGCCTCACAAGGTATGAGACCGCCGTGTGGCAGGTGGAGCTTGTTTCCCTCGGTGCGTAGGCATCGAATTTCACAGTGATCGGAGGTTTTTGCTATGAATCCTGCGCTCCAATCCCCCCATGCTTCCTGCTCCTGCACTGGTCAGCGTTCCGGGGCTATGGATGTGTTGCGGTGTTTTGCACTGCTTTGTGTGGTCTGCACCCACTTTTTCCTGAACAGTGGGTTCTATGACCAGATCGTTGAGGGCAGAAGGATGCTGTTCATGGTCTGTTTGCGGAGCTTCTTCATGATCTGCGTCCCCCTGTTTCTGATGCTGTCCGGCTATCTTATGAACAGAAAGAAGGTCTCCGCCGCCTATTACAAGAAGCTGATCCCTCTGGTAGGGGGCTATCTTCTATCCTGCGGCGCCTGTATTCTGTACCGTTTCCTCTTCCATCGGGATGATTTCTCTGTATACCGCTCCATCCGTGGGATCTTTAATTTCTATGCCTCGGAATACGGCTGGTATATGAAGATGTATCTGGGTCTGTTCCTGCTGATCCCCTTCCTGAACAGCATGTATCACTCTCTGGACTCCCGACGGGAGAAGAGGGTGTTGCTGTTGAGCCTGATCCTGCTGACCGCCGCTCCCTCCTTGCTGAACATCTGGCGCTTCAACGACAGGGTCTGGTGGAGCCGACCTGCAAGCAGCAGCGATTACGATTTGCTGATCCCCGATTGGTGGAAGAGCTTCTATCCCGTGAGCTACTACATCGCAGGCTGTTATCTTAGGGAATTCCCCCTGAAGCTGAGGCGCTCCACTGCCCTGCTGCTCAGCGGAGGCCTCTTCGTGCTTTCGGGCTTGTTCAACTTCTATCGCTCCTACGGCAGTGTTTTCCTTTGGGGGCCTTGGGCAGATCACGGCTCTGCCTTTGTTATGGCCCAGAGCATCCTCCTGTTCCACCTGATCGCAGGTATGAGACAGCCGAGGAAAAATTCCCCCCTTGGGAAGCTCTCGGCCTATCTCTCCGGGCTGTGTATGAATGCTTATCTATGCTCCTGTATCTTTGACGATGCCTTCTATGAGCTTCTGTCAAGATTAGAGCCCAGGATGCACTATCGGCTCTATTATTTCCCCCTGATCGTCCTCGCAGTCTACCTTTGCTCCCTTAGCCTATCCGCAGTCCTCAACGGCATCTACAACATGACCGCAAGGCTGTTCCATAAGCTTTCCCGCAAATAATGTGTACTGAACAACGCAAATGTCCTTGAAAGCCTTGGCTTTCAAGGACATTTGCGTTGTTCACAGTGTATAATACTGTTTCTTGATAAAATGGTTAGAAAACCATTTTATCGCAGGATAAATATCCTGCACCGCCTTAGGCGGAAGAAACAGTATTACACGGCATTTCGTGGCGGCCTTGCCGCCATGCCGCTGATAAGCGGCATAATA
>JAFOZC010000265.1 GCA_017391305.1 Oscillospiraceae bacterium
GCAGTGATCCCGGCGGCCAAGGCATATTCAAACATATAGGAGGATCGTCTGGTGTCCTTTCCAATGACGATCCTTGCAGAAGTCGAGTTCCCGGAATGCTTCCTGCTGTAATACCAGCCAAGGAAGCGCCCGACCTTATAGGCATGATCCGCCGTCAGCGTCACATTGGCCTCCCCTCGGAAGCCGTCAGTTCCAAAATATTTTCCCATAACTCCTGTCATCCTTTCTTATCGGAAAATCCCGTTTGCTCTTTCGGGATCACTTTTCCCTGCCCCTTATAAATGCTGTTGGCAGGGATGACCCCACGGACAGAGGACAGAGGATAGATGCTTGAATATCTGCCGATCACCGTACCGGGATTCAGTACCCCGTTACAACCGATCTCCCCATGATCCCCGATCATAGCCCCAAGCTTTTTCCGCCCTGTGGGGATGGGTACGGTGTCATGGATCACCACAGGGCTTCTGTCGGACTTCACATTGGAGGTCACTGCCCCCGCACCCATATGAGCCCCATAGCCAAGGATACTGTCCCCTACATAATTATAATGAGGAACCTGCACCCTGTCAAAGAGGATCGCATTTTTGACCTCTACAGAATTGCCCACCACACAGTCCTCTCCTACGAGAACCCCTCCCCGAAGGAAGGCGCAGTGTCGCAGTTCTGTCCTTGCCCCAATGATGCACGGCCCTATGATACGGGCAGTGTCGGCAATGCAGGCCGTATAATGGATCCAAACATCCGGGGCGGTCTGCATAAATTCCTCCCGATTCAGCCCCTCTCCCGTAGCCATGAGCCATTCCTTCAGCCCCTCCAAGGCCTGCCACGGATAAGCAAAGCTCTCCAAATATTCCCCTGCGATAGAGTGTGTCAAATCAAACAAAGCTCTTGCCCCCAGCATACCATATCATCCTTTCTGTCGGGTAACATCCCGAATGCCATGAACTATAGCACAAAAGTCCCGTAAAAAACAAATCCTTTCTGTCGAAGCTCGGCATGGGACTTTCCGGAGTAAGGAAGGAATGCACACAGCGGCACTGCACCTTGCAAAGGGGACTTTTGTTCGGCAAACCGAAGCTCCGCTACTGATTCCCTTCGGCAGATCGGGAATTTTTCTTTCCCCTCTCTTGACAAGTGTTCCGGGGTATAGTAAACTAAAACAGAACGATTTGAAAGAGAGGTATTGACTATGGCATTACAAGGCATTTTCTGCTGTGAGGAACTGAAGAAAAGCATCAGCCCGGAGCGGAATCTTCTGTTCTATCATCCTGTTTTTGAGGAATACGGCATTCCCATGGCAATGGAGGACGGCTTCTCCTACATGACCATCGGCTTCTGCCCCTGGTGCGGCAAGGAACTGCCCCTGAGCAAGAGAGAACAGTGGATCAAGGCTCAGAAGGAAGCCGAGGCCGCAAAAGAGTAAGCGAACCATCCACCCCTTTGCACCATGCCCTTGCATACAACACTATACCGGGATGCTGTGAAACCATTCACCTAAAACGCATCATTATCCAAGAGAAACAGCCCTTGATGTACGTTGATTTACGCACACCAAGGGCTGTTTGTCTTTTGTAACTATATAACGTCGCCTTGTGGTCAGAAATGATTAGTCCTTAAAATTGAAGCAACCATTTCGCTCGTTGGGGTAGTAGTATGTATCGTAGTAGTTGCACCATTGTCTACCATCATCTCTGCGATCATAGGGGTTCCAGTAAATACATCCGTCAGCACAGTTCTTTCCGCAGAATGAACCGACAGGAAGTTCTACCTTTTCGATTTCCTTACGATTGTCGTCCATTATAACACCTCCCTTTCTTAATATAGTTCTATCTCATCGTCTAAGATTTGAATACCCGTATCTCCTCTTAGTGCAAAAAACGAGACCATGTCTTTATTGGGAAATACCAACGGAAAATACAGCTTATCTACTGAAACAGGCAAAGAACGCATAATAGTCTTAATGTAACTTATATCATTCGCAGAGTGTGTTCTCTGTAGTGAGGGATGACTATGCGCCAAACCGCAAAAATCAATCCCCCGTTTTCTCCAATCAGAGATCACTTGATTAAGTCTTTTTACATTCGGAGTATAAATCGCTGCCATTAATTCTTGCGAACCCATATCATATTCAAATTCACATATTACTCCGTTTTTAGAACCTAAAATACATCCAGTTTCTGGAGGAACAGGAAGAAAAGTGTAGAGCAATGATTGGTATACATGCTTATCAATTATCATTATCCCCATCCTTTGGAGAAAATATATTATTTTACGGTCAATCTATACAGATTTATAACCGACAGCTCCGCAAAAAATAACCATAATTGCTATAAAAACTTTAGGTAGAACCATAATATTTGGGAAAATTGGTTCTAAAAGTTCCAAGAAAATACCAGCTATTTTTGTAAGAATAAAGGAAAGAACAAACGCTGCTATGGCACAAGTAAACATAGTTGAAATTCTTTCCGGTCTCTTCGCTTCCTCTTCCTCCTTTAGAAGCTTCTTCTTTAAATCTGGGTCATCGTCTAAACTTACAATCAGCGAGCCATCCGGACGACGACCCCCACAGCTTTTCACAATGGTATCCTTCGCTGTCAAGAAAAAATGAGAACATCTACTGTCAGGAGATGTTCCTTTGAGCGATGCACCCCCTCTTTTATCCAATGATTGATCGAAACTATGGTACAAATGGCAACGATTTTCGCCGGGCTCGAAGTGGCTACAATACTTGCATTTAATGCTACTTTCATACTTACTCATTGCTTATCTCCTTGATTCACAAATGTTTCTCACGATAATCATAACACGGGGATTTAGCTAAATGTATATACAATGTGTAACTCATGCAAGAAAATGAGTTTTCACTGAAATATATACAGACTAGTCATGATTAAATTATAACACAATTTAATCAATGTGTCAACATATGTGTTCATTCTTTTTAAAATTATCATTTACACTATCTGTGTGAAAGGGTGTGACAATGTGTTAGATTCAGTAATTGTTGGGCAAGTCATTCAGAGATATCGTGTAGAAAAGAAAAAATCACAGGAACTTGTCAGTGGATTCGCCGGAATTGGCCGTACACATTTAAGTGCTATTGAACGTGGCGAACGAAAACCAACGCTGGAAACCTTTTTCAGGATTTGTGACGCATTGGAAGTTCGCCCAAGTGTCCTCATAGCAGCAATCGAAGAAGAAATCAAAAATTCTGTTAACTCATAAACACCATCCGATAGCTCCCATCCAAAAACAAAAACCAACCCTCCTGCCATTGCGTGGAGCAATGCAGGAGGGCTTTCTGTTCTCTATTGGCAGATCTATGCAGGATCAGACGGGCTCGTCCATGAGGCGGTCGAACTCGGCGGATACCTGGTCGAAGTCCTCTTCGGGGATATCCAGCAGCTCAAAATCGTCCTCGGTGGGAACATACTCGTAGAGATAGACATCGTTGCTGTCGTCCAGAGCGTCCAGGGCAATGTATTCCTTGCCGTTGAGCTCGAAAACGCCCATGATGCCGCACTCAAAGCTTGCGCCGTCGTCAAATTCCAGAGTCAGGATCTCGTCCTCTGCATATAATGCTCTCTTTTCTTCCATGAATAAGTACCTCCTATATTGTGGTGTGTCTTTAGTATAGCGTTTTTTCCTCAAAGATGCAAGCTATTTTTCGCATTCTTCCAGAATTCTTTGAAATTCCTTTGCGGCGGCGGTGAATTCCTCCTCGGAAAGATTCCGCAGCTCGATCTTTTCATCCTGCTCCGTGTAGCCGTAAATAAACACGTCCTCCCCGTTCTGAGGGGCAAGAGCCAGATAATCTGTGTCATTGACCTGAAAGCTTCCCAGTATATTGCATTCCACGATCCCCTCCGGGAATTCCAGCTTAATGGTTTCCATAGTCTATCTCCTTTCCTGTAATACATCCAAAAACTGCCGATAGGCAGTGGGTAATCCGATCTCTTCTTCCAATTCTGTAGGGCTGACCCAGCGGAAAGGCCCGTTTTTCTCCCCACAGCGGAGATAGATCCCCCGAAGCTCCCAATGTACATGGGTGAAAATATGACTCCTTTGCAGTTCCATCACCGTTTCTCTCACAGGGATGCCCCAAGACTGCACCAGCTCCACAGCCTGTTGCAGATCCAAGTGACCCGCTGTATCGGGAAGCTGCCACAGACCTGCAAGAAGTCCCTTCCTCGGTCTTTTACAAACTGCGATCTCCTCCCCACATTGGAGGAGAAACACCGTCCGTTGTTCCACACGTCTGGGCTTCTTTTCCGCCCTTTGGGGATAGGCACGGGGCGCTCCCTCCTTCCTTGCCTCACAGAGGGGGCATAGGGGACAATTCTCACAATTCGGCTCTCCGTTGGGAAGGCAAACCGTAGCCCCCAATTCCATAAGCGCTTGGGTGAAATCTCCGCAGTGGCCTTCGGGATAAAGAGGCTGTAGCAATGCCCCTGCTTCCTTGGGGTCTACTGTCCTTGCAAGGAGTCTGGACAGCACACGGATCACATTGCCGTCTACTGCCGGGGCAGGCTGTTCAAAGCAGATGGAAGCAATCGCTCCTGCGGTATAAGGGCCGATGCCACCGAGAGACAGCAGGCCCTTTTGATCCCGTGGGAAAGAGCCCAACTCCAAGATCTGCTTGGCGGCCTTCTGTAAATTCCGTACACGGGAATAATAGCCCAGCCCTTCCCACAGCTTGGTGAGCTGATCCTCCGGGGCATGGGCAAGGGACTCCACATCGGGCAGAGCCTCCAGAAATCTTCTGTAATAGCCTTTCACAGCCTCTACCCGAGTCTGTTGCAGCATAATTTCCGACAGCCACACATGATAGGGCTCCCGATCTCTCCGCCAAGGCAGATCCCGTTTATGCGCCTTATACCAAGGCAGCAGTAATTCCGGCAGCTTGTCCAGCATGTTCTCTTCCTTTCCTTGGGTAAAAACCGCAGTCGGGCGGTATCAGCCCTCCCGACTGCGGAATCCTTTCTTACTGTTCCGATTCATTCTTGCCCCAACGGCTACGATAGCGGCTCTTCTTGGTCTTGGAAAGCTCATCATATCGCTTTGCCGCATCGCTGGCCCCTTCATAAATCAGGCGGCTGATACGGGTAGTGCCGTCCTTTTCCTTATGCAATCGCATACGGATCAGGTATCTGCCGTGTTCCGGACAGCTTGCCATGGTCATATAACGTCTGCCTTCCTGATTGATCCATGCTCCGTTGCTCATCGGCTGACCGCACTGGGGACAGTGGCTCTTCAGGTCGTTCATGGCACTCATCGCCTCCGCCTTGTCCTCAAAGCCGTGGAACACAGACTTGCTGATACAGCCCTCCGGAGGGTTGCCGTGGAAGCCGTCCTCATGGGCGCGGAGGGATCGATGATATTCCGCAACACCTCTGCGCAGATCCAGACGTTTGCAAACCAGAGCCGTATGATAGGCATCTCCCAGAGCATCATGCGCCTGACGTGTGGGCTCAATATTCAGCATTCCCATAGCCGTAGCCAGCGCCTTCTGGGCAGTACCGCCTCCGATCTGCTCGTTGAAGAACATCTGCACATTATACCAGGAGGTGATCCAATCCGGCTCTCCGTCATGGAGCAGAATATTATCCTCCAGCACCGTGATATCATCAAAGCCCCAGGTCAGGAAGGTGCAATCTCCGCCGATCCAGTCCCGAAAGCGCTGTAGGGCATCGGGGAAGGGCAGACCGCTTTCCTTCAATTGGCTATCCTTGATGCCTGTGAGCTTTGCCACACGGCTGTTTAGCTTTTTATAATACTTGGGACGAACAAGAACCTGGAATTCATCGGCAATAGAGCCGTCCTCCAGCATACGCACTGCACCGATCTGAATGATCTCTCCATGAATTTCAACAGGCAAAACCTTCTTTGCCGCATGAGAACCGGGCCAAGGCTGATTCCATTCCATATCCAATACAATATACTGCATTCTTCCGCCCTCCTTTCCTGTGTTATCATATCACAGAATTCTCTCTATGGCAACCTTGTTTTTCAGAAAATCAGTCGCAAAAGGAAGCACAGGCTCAAGCCCACCGCTGTGGGAAGAAGCCATGCCACCGCTGTCCAGCACAGGCTGTGGGTTTCCCGATACACCGTCCGCAGAGTCGTGGTGCAGGGCCAGTGGAACAGCATGAACATCCC
>JAFOZC010000266.1 GCA_017391305.1 Oscillospiraceae bacterium
CCCTTGGAGAACAGATCCTCGCTGGCTACATAGTACACAGGGCCTTTGAAAGCAATGCCAACAAAGAACTGGTCAAAGGCGGTCTGATGATTATACAAGATCAAATAAGGCTGATCCTTCCGCTGTTCTCGGAAGGGATGGATCTTAATGCCATAACGCAGGACGCACCAGGGCTTAATGACCCAGAAAGCAACTGTGCGGATGATTCGATGACGGAATTTCAGCCACTTTTCTTTTTTCTTTTTGTTTTTCATAGGCTCCCCCTTATAAGGCTTGATACAGAGTAAGTATATCACAACTTTCTCTGTTTGAAAAGTGCTATTTCTGTAATAATATAGGATTTGTTGCAAAATAAAAGAGAAATCTGCTGCAAAGAGAGGTTCTTTGCAGCAGATGTGTTATATTAGGGGAAAAATACTAACAGATGGACTTAGATCTCTACGATCTCAGCTTCTACAGCGTTCTTTCTGACGGAAGCAACACCGTTCTCACAGGAAGCCATAGCCTTATAGCCCTCGCTGACGGCAATGATCTGTCCGTTGGTGGCCTTCAGACGGAAACGGAACTCTCCGGCCTTGTCCTTGTAGAGCTCGAACTTGGGGCACTTTGCGGCAACGATCTCTTCCACAGTCTGGTCTTCCACATTGGCGATGGGAGCATTTTTCATGACGCTCTCGATGCCCTTACGGCAAGCGGCTTCGCTCTCATAAACCTCGGAGGTAGCGATGACTTCACCGTTGCCTGCCTTCAGATCAAACTTGATGCCGGTATTGGTCTTACGAATAACAAACTTTCCCATGATAATTCTCCTGTTCAATAAAATAATATGTTTCGGCCTGACTCAGCCGTATGGAACGAATTTTCTAAAAGCCTCTCCAAGGTCGGAAAGAAAGTGCCTTGAATCGGAACGGTAAAAGGGATCAGAATAAGCCCTTGATCTTGTCTGCAAGACCGGACAGCTTGTCGGCGGCTAAAGCGCCCTTGACACCGTTTACAACCTTTTCTACCAGATCGTCGGGAATATCAATGCCCAGAAGCTTCTCGATGGTCTTCTCGGGGTCTTTCTTAAAATCTTCCTTCAGGGAAGCGGAACCCTTGATTCTCTCAACGATTTCATTGATTTTTGCCTTAATATCCATAGCGAACTCCTTTCACAGCAGGTTGCTACCTGCCTTTTCCTTCATTATATACGAAATGTTCCCAAAATTCAACCATTATTTTCTGATTTAAAGTATTTTTCCTTTTCATCAATGAACTAAGATACCGGGATTCCCGTGAGGGGGGAATCCCGGTATAGAGGAAAGGTTTAATTCTCTACTTCAATGCCCTTCTCTGCAAAGGCCTTCAGCAGAAGCTCCATGTCGGAGGGGATGGAGATGGGCTCACCGCAGGCGGCGATGGCATTGGCTACGTCCTTCAGGCCGTTGCCGGTGACCACGGAAACCACAGTGTCGTTCTTGCCCAGGATGCCCTGCTCACAGAGCTTCTTGATACCGGCAGTGCCGGTGACACCTGCAGGCTCACCGAAGACACCGCAGGTTCTGCCCAGGAGCTTCTGTGCGGCCATGATCTCTGCGTCGGAGACATTGACCACGATGCCCTTGGACTCACGGATGGCATCCAGAGCCTTGGTGGCATTTCTGGGGACACCTACAGCGATGGAGTCAGCCAGAGTATTCTCCTCCATAGGATACCACTCTTCCCCTGTGGCAATGGCACGGTTCAGGGGGCAGCAACCCTCTGCCTGTGCGGAGATCAGACGGGGGAGCTTGTCGATGAAACCGATGGCATACAGATCCTTCAGACCCTTCCACAGACCTGCGATGGTGCAACCGTCACCGACGGAGATGGCAATATAGTCGGGCATCTTCCAACCCAACTGCTCGGCGATCTCCAGACCGACAGTCTTCTTACCTTCGGACAGGTAGGGGTTAATGGCGGCATTGCGGTTATACCAGCCCCACTTGTCAATGGCGGCCTTGGACAGCTCGAAGGTGTCCTCGTAGCTGCCCTGTACGGAAACGACCGTAGCGCCGAAGGTCATGAGCTGAGCGACCTTGCCCTTGGGTGCGCGGGAGGGAACGAAGATATAGGTCTTCAGACCTGCGGCGGCGGCATTGCCGGCCAGAGAGGAGGCGGCATTGCCGGTGGAGGAGCAGGCGATGACCTTTGCACCGGCTTCCTTTGCTTTGGCAACAGCCATAGCGGAGGCACGGTCCTTCAGAGAAGCGGTGGGATTCTGGCCGTCATCCTTTACATAGAGCTTGCCCAAGCCCAATTCCTCTGCCAGACGGTCAGCCTCATACAGGGGAGACCAGCCAACACGGAGGGGAGTGTTGCAGGTGGTATCCTCGATGGGGAGGAGTTCACGGTAACGCCACATGGAGCGGTCATCACGTTCTGCCAGCTTCTCCTTGGTCAGGACGGTCTTGATGTAGTCATAATCATAGATAATATCCAGAATACCGCCACACTCACAGTTGGTCAGATTGGCAGTAGCCTCATATTCCTTGCCGCACTTCACACAGCGGCCACAAAGTACATTCTTCATACTTAGAAACTCCTTTATATTTTAATGGACTATGAAATTCAAATTGACAATTGAAAATTTACATTGTGTGATTGATATACATTTGAATAATTGTATCACTTTTCGATTTGCGACTATTTTGTAGGGGCGGACGACCCTGTCCGCCCGAAAATTACCGACAGGGAGAGGGTGCAAATAAACGGGGTGGTTGCGATATGGTACTGCCACGGGCGGACAGAGTCGTCCGCCCCTACGCAGGGGGCATGTGTGGACGAGGGAGTCCGTGGTGATATAGGGGTGCGGTGTGCGGGCGGACAGGGTCGTCCGCCCCTACGGTGGGGTCATAGAAAGTAGGATGTATCGTCGGGGGAGTAGTACATATCATCGGTCCAACGGAGTGGGTTCGTTTCAATATAATTCCAAATACGCCTGTAGTCCGCTTCGTTGCGTATGATATGATCATGGTATGAACGTTGCCAAAGATCCTTAAGACCGTAAGACCATGCGTATCTTGTGGTGATAGATTTTATTCCTTGCATGATCTTCTGTAGGGACGGACGACTCTGTCCGTCCGGGGTGGATCCGAGTTCCAACATCATGTGTATGTGGTTGGGCATGATGACATAGTTGTGAATAGACACGGAGGGGTGGTGAGTTGGGATCTCATTGATGCAGTGATCTACCATTTTACCAAGCTTTGTTAATGCAACCAGTTCTCTCGGGCGGACAGAGTCGTCCGCCCCTACGTGGGGTGCGGTGTGTGGGCGGACAGAGTTGTCCGCCCCTACGTGGGGTGCGGTGTGTGGGCGGACAGGGTCATCGGTCATTACGGAGGGGATAGTTGCATGACAGGGGCGGACATGATTGTCCGCCCCTGTGGGTAGCTTTGATAAATATTGACCGTTGTCTGCGGTGCAAAGAGTTATAAAGTATACGCCGGCAGAGCTGTAGTCAAATGAGGGGAGGCGTATTTGTTTACGCGAGGGGAGCAATTACAGGTTCTTCAGCAGGCCGGTTGCCTCGTTGAACTCGTTGATGAGCTCATCCATCTCCTTGTACTGTGCATGGACTGCATCCCAAGTGCCCTTGGTGTCGTACCACAGAGCGTTCAGGTCAGCCACATCACGCTGCTGCTGCTCGACCCAAGTGTAGTACTTCAGGTTGTGTACACGCTTGCGCTCTGCGTAGGTCAGCTCGATCAGGCTGTCGGTCTTCAGGCCCAGAATGTGGAGGTTGTGATCCAGAGCGGCCTCGAAGTCATTGTATGCACCGTGCATCTCGTCCAGCTCTTCGATACGGGAGCCGTACATGGAAGCGGAGTCGGTGAGAACGGTCAGCAGAACGTCGTTCTCGGTGAGCTCGTAGTACTTGGCCATCTTGATGCAGCACAGCATGTTGGCGATACCGGAAATGCCCAGCCAAGACATCTTCTCGATGAGCTCGTCGTCCAGACCCAGGACTTCCTTCATGTACTTCTTGCCTTCGGGCTTGTTGAACAGGCGGAGCAGGCGCTGGGAGTCTTCGTCATCGATGGCAATAGCCATGTCGGTGTTCTTCACATTGTGGATCCAGGGAATGTGCTTGTCGCCGATACCCTCGATGCGGTGGCCACCGAAGCCGTTGTCTAAGATGGTGGGGCACTGGAGAGCCTCGCCAACTGCGACCTTAGCGGTGGGATAGTGATCCTTCAGGTAATCGCCTGCGCTCATGGTGCCTGCAGAGCCGCTGGTGAATGCACAGCCTGCCAGACGGTCGCCGTCACGCTTGACGGTCTCGAATACGGTTGCCAGAGCTTCACCGGTGAC
>JAFOZC010000267.1 GCA_017391305.1 Oscillospiraceae bacterium
GCATTCGTTCCCATATAAATCTCAACTTTATCCTGCAACAATCCCTCACCGCCTTCGGCGGAGCTCCCTTTACACAAGGGAGCCTTAGCCGCTACCATGCCTTCGGTCTGCTCGACAAACCGAAAATTATCCCTCCGTCTATGGATTCTCGATCCCCTTTTAGGGTCTGTCCGAAGGGAGTATTGTTCACCTGCGGTTTTAGAATGGAAAAATATGACGAAAAAGCCCTGTGGGAGCATATCATGATGGCTCTCACAGGGCTTGGTTTGTAATTCTCTGATTTACATAATGCGTTGTTCAAGTGCAAGGAGCTTTGCGGTTTTGCCGCAAAAATCTTGCACCTTTCCACCGAGTATAAAGATACTCGGTGAAAAAAACACAGTGTATAAAGTCTGCAAACCTATAAAAAAGGCTGATAAAGCCGGTTTTATAGTTCTCCACAGCATGGCTGTGCCGAATAAGCCGCAAGAGCGACTGATTCGGCAGACATTACATAGCTTGCCGATCTCGGCGCTTCTGCCTTATTCCCGGTCCAACAGCAGCTCGGCGATCTGGATGGCGTTGGTGGCGGCACCCTTGCGGATCTGGTCACCACAGCACCACAGGCACAGACCGGCATCATCGGTCAGGTCGGGACGGACTCTGCCCACAAATACCAGATCCTGATCGGAGGTATCCAGAGGCATGGGATACTGATTTTTCTCAGGATTGTCGACCAGCTTACAGCCCTTTGCCATAGACAGGGCGGTTTGCGCCTCCCGAACGCTGATGGGTCTGGTGAAGCGGAGATTCAGGGAAATGGAATGAGAACGCACCACAGGTACACGGACACAGGTGCAGGAAACCGTCAGCTCCGGCAGATGGAGGATCTTACGGCTCTCATTCTGGAGCTTCATTTCCTCACTGGTATAGCCCTCCCACTGGACACCGCCGATCTGAGGGATCAGATTGTAGGCGATCTGGTGGCTGAAGACCTTGGGCTCACAGGGAGCACCGCTGCGCAGAGCCTCTACCTGATTTGCCAGCTCAATGGGGCCGCCTGCACCGGCACCGGACACGGCCTGATAGGTGGAGGCGATGATGTTGCGAATGGGAGAGATCCGATTCAAAGCATGGATGGCAACCACAGCAATGACGGTGGAGCAATTGGGGTTGGAAATAATTCCCTTGTGGAGCTTCACATCCTCGGGGTTGACCTCGGGAACGATCAGGGGCACATCGGGATCCAGACGGAAGGCGGAGGAGTTATCCACAAACACTGCTCCGGCATCCACGATGTCTTGGGCGAATTCCTTTGCAATGTCATTTTCCGCTGCGCCCAGAACGATATCCAGATCTTCGAAGGCCTCTCTACAGGGCTCTTCAATGACCAGGGGCTTTCCCTGCCACTCCATGACCTTGCCTGCAGAGCGGTTGCTTGCAAAAAGACGCAGTTCTCCGATGGGGAAGTTCCGCTCTTCTAACAGGCGCATCATTTCTCTGCCCACAGCACCGGTAGCACCTAAAATACCAACATTATATTCCTTTTTCATGATCCATTCCTCACTTTACAAAAGCATTATACAATACACGGACAGCATTTTCATAATCCTTGTGGTCTACTCCCACAAGGATGTTCAGTTCCTCCGGCCCTTGGGAGATCATGCGAATATTGATATTTGCCTCTCCCAAGGCGGCGAAGATCATTCCGGCGGCGCCGGTGCGATAGGCCATTTTTCTGCCGACTACTGCGATGATGGCGATGCTGTCGGTGACCTTAATGGAATCCGGCCGCATTTCCCGTCGCAGATCGTCGGTGATGGAGTACATGTGAGGGGTCAGCTTCTCTGTGGGACAGACCATAGAGATACAGTCGATCCCCGTGGGGGTATAGCAGATAGGCACAGTGTTGTTTTCAAAAATTTCTGCCATGTTCCGCAGATTTCCCACAGAACCTGCCATGCCTTTCTTATGTATGGTAACAGCGGAATAATCGCATTTTCCCGCAATGCCGGTGACAAAGCGCTTGCGATCGGAGGAGGACTCCTTGAATTCCTCCCGAACCATAGTGCCGGGATGCTCCGGGTCATTGGTGTTGCGGATATTCAGGGGGATGTTCTTCTCTCTTACGGGGAAAACCGTCATTTCGTGGAGAACCTTTGCGCCGCTGTAGGAAAGCTGCCGCAGCTCGCTGTAGGTAGCCTGTTCTATGGTACGGGGATTTTCCACAATATTGGGATCTGCCATGAGGATGCCGGATACGTCCGTCCAGTTCTCATACACATCCGCATCCAGTGCGGCGGCGGCCAAAGCACCGGTGATGTCGGAGCCTCCACGGGTGAGGGTTCGGATCTTTCCGTCGGGCATCAGGCCGTAGAAGCCGGGGATCACCGCACAGCCCTCTCCCACGATCCTCCGCAGAGCGGCGTAGGAGCGATCCTGATCAATGGTACCGTCATAGTGGAAGAACAGCCAATTTCGGGCATCTACAAAGGGGAAATCCAAGAAATCAGCCATCAAAATAGCGGAAAGATATTCGCCTCGGGAAACCAGCTCTTCCCGACTGATGCCCTGTTCGATCTTATCCCGAAGCAGATCCAATTCTGCCTCGATATTTCGGCGCAAGCCCAACTCGTTGCGGATGGAGATATAGCGCTTCCGAACCATGTCGAAAATGATCTCATAGTTTACACCGTAGCGAATATGCTCGTGACACAGATATAAGAGGTCTGTGATCTTATTGTCTTTGGGGAAACGCTTGCCTGCGGCGGAGACCACCACAATACGTCGGGTAGGGTCGGAACGTACAATGTCCCGAATCTTTCTGTATTGTGTGGCATCTGCCATGGAGGTTCCGCCGAATTTACATACCTTTAACATAAAAACTCCTTTATATGGCTGCAAGGCATTCTATAGGTCTCTCAGGATGGCCTCTTGCGCACGTGGGGACGGAAAGAACATTGCGGTAAAAATTTTCACGATCCCCTTTTGCAGCCGAAACCCGATGGGGTCGATCTGAGGTCACTGTGGACGCTCCTGTACCCTTCCACATCAGGCGATTGGTATGGATGCTCCGCAGACCTATGGAAACACCCACACCGTCCTGCAGAACAGTATATGCTGTTACTTAAGCTCCTGCCCCAGCCTCATGGAAGCACTGCTTACCTTTGGCTCATGACGGTCAGGAGAACCCAATCAAAATTCAGAGAAGCCGCCGCCCCCTTCCAATCAGAACAGAAATGGCGTATTCTCTTGCATTTTAACAAAGAATATTATATCACAAGGAAAAGCAGAACGCAAGAAAAAAAGAGCCATATCCCAATATTCATTTCAAAGAACATAGAATTTATCACAGCAAAGCACAAACCACCTGCATGTTTCTTGCTTGCTCTCCCCCCGCCGCCCCCTCCTTGCAGGGAGTCACTTAAGGGCAAGCTCTCGGGATCGGTAGACTGCGGTGGCGAGAGAAGGGGAAATTTGTCAAAATGTATTTGCACTTTTCTCCTCTATGTGATATGATGATTCTAAGATACGATTTCCGCAGAAGGGAGGCTTTTATATGCAAGAGGAGACTCTGTATAGCTGGTTGCATATTTCCGATCTACATGTGTTCGATTCCTCGGAGACGGCACTGATCCAAGAGGAATTTTCTACCTTGGCTAACCATTTTCATCCCAATTTCTTGGTAGTAACAGGAGACTTCCGTCATAAGGCCCATGCAGGATCCGATTTTACAAAAGCCCTTGGCTATCTGAATGCCATTGTTACAGCTTTTGGATTGGAAAAGAAGCA
>JAFOZC010000268.1 GCA_017391305.1 Oscillospiraceae bacterium
AGAGGGATTGAAAATTGTACGTATTCGCATTCGTTCCCATATAAATCTCAACTTTATCCTGCAACAATCCCTCACCGCCTTCGGCGGAGCTCCCTTTACACAAGGGAGCCTTAGCCGCTACCATGCCTTCGGTCTGCTCGATAAACCGAGATTTACCGAGCTGTTGAATGAAAGGCTTGGAGTATATGAATGCCCCCCGTAGCGCCGAGCAATGTTCGGCGCTACGGGGGGTGGGGAATCCAAGAAAAGGGGACGGCTTTGTGTCCTGTGATCGTTAGTTTTGTTTGGCTCTGTCAGGGCTTGAACCCTTGGATATTAGGCGCTTTCCTTCTGTTCCTTCAAAAATTGATCCAGAAGCTCGGCGGCACAGCGGCAGAGCTCTCCGCAGGGGCGCTGCTTGTAATACTTGGGGCTTCTTTCCTCCGGTGCGGGATCGGAGGAGGTGGGGATGCCATCTAAAAGCTCCCGACACAGGTAGGAGCCGTTTTCCTCCTTGAAACGGGCAGCCAGATCGCGGATACGGGCATAGTGGGCAGCCTTTGCTTCCTGTGTGGGGATCTCGCCATCGGCCAGGATCATGCCGGCGGCCATGAACATCCCGGATACGGCACCGCAGACCTCACGGAGCTTACCCATGCCGCCGCCGAAGGAGGCGGAAAGCTTCATGGCAGTCTGTTCGTCCAGTCCTGTCAGGTCGGAGAAGGCCAGAAGCACTGCCTGAGCGCAGTTACAGCCACCTTCAAAATTCTTTTGCGCAAGTTCACCGTGGTTCATGAGTTTGCCTCCTTTGTGAAAGTGATTCCGTTAAATTTCAGCATATACCGCAGGGGATAGAAGCCCTGCAAATAATGTTTCTCGTACCATTCGTATGTAGCCTCCGGCAGGTGTACCAGCTCCGGGGCCTCACAGCGGAAAAGCTCGAAGGTGGTTCTGTCCCCGGAGATCAGGGCGGCGATCAGCTCCACCTGACCTTCCTTTGCCAGACGGTCAAAGCAGGCATCCATGAGGGTCACACAGATCAGCTCCTCTTGGCTGCCTCTGCGCTCCTTGGTGAAGAACCAGTAGAGAAAATCCTCTATGGTGAAGGCCTTCCGAGCAGTGACCAGAGCCAGCTTTTGGAATTCTGTTTCCTCTCGGCGCTTGAGGATGTCAATGAGATAATACATCAGCTTCTCGTCCAGACAGCAGCAGTCGATGAGCACCTCGTATGCGGAACGGGGGCCGTCGGGCTCTTCGATTTGGGGCGGAGCAGAGGGGTCTTCCTCTTCCTGTACGGGGGCTTCCTCTGCAAGGGGAGTCTGTTCCTGCCGAAAAAGCGCCTGAAGAGCCTCTGCCAGATCCTCCTGTCGGAAGGTGGCAAGCTCTGCTTCGATATCCTCACCGTCCTGTGCGGCACAGAGACGGAGGAAGTGGGGAACACCGATTTTCGTGATCTGCTTTTGCAGTGCTACGGCGATAGAGAGGGGATTGTCCTCCTCCGTGGTGAAGCCCTCCGGCAGGGGTCTTTGTCCCTCGGTAATTTGTTGTAAATAGAGAAAATATCGTTCTGTTACATTCATGGCATAACACCTCATCATAATTATACACCATTGGGCATTCAAAATCAACTGTACTTGACAGAAAAATAGGAAAAATATATAATTATTTTCAGGTAATCATAAAAGGGAGCTTCCCCATGTTTTTCAAGGGAAGCTCCGGAATAAGGAAGATGGAGTAGTGAGATTATGAGATATGTGATTTCTTCTGACAGCACCTGCGATCTGTCTGCGCAACAGGTTCGGGAGCACAATATTTCGATCAAGCCCCTGATCGTCAATATGGGGGACAAGAGCTATCGGGACGGTGTGAACATCACCCCTCAGATGATCTATGACTATGTGGCCAAGGAGGGGACTCTGTGTACCACCTCTGCCATTCCCGTGGGAGAATATGAGGAATATTTTGCCCTTTTGGGCAAGGACGCCGATGCAGTGATCCATATCTGCCTTGGCTCCGGCTTCTCCTCCTGCTATCAGAATGCCTGCATTGCCGCAGGCGAGTTCAATAACGTATATGTGGTCGATTCCCGTAATCTGTCTACCGGTCAGGGTCACGTGGTTCTGGAGGCTTGCAGATTGGCACAGACAGAGGCAGATCCCAAGGTGCTGTGCGAGAAGCTTGCAGAGTTTGCAGGCCGTGTAGATGCCAGCTTCCTGCTGGATCGTCTGGATTATATGGTCAAGGGCGGCCGTTGCTCTATGGTGAAGGCTCTGGGGGCAAATCTTCTGCGCCTGAAGCCCTGCATTGAGGTCGTGGACAACAAGATGGTCATTGGCAAGAAGTACAGGGGCAGCTATCAGAAGAGCATCGAGACCTATGTCCGTGACCGCCTTGGGGAAACGGAGAATTTACAGAAGCACGAGATCTTCATCACCCATACCAAGGTGGAAGAGGGGATCGTGGATACTGTCCGCAACGCCGTCAACGAGTGCTGTGACTTCGCCCATATCTACGAAACTGTAGCGGGAGGCACGATCACCTGTCATTGCGGCGAAAGCACCCTGGGCATTCTCTACGTCCGCAAGGGCTGAGTCATCGCCTCAGGGGAAGGAGCTGGCTGAGCTTTTCACAGATCGGCAGGGGGATCGGGCAGTTCCTCATTGGAATATTGCAAAAAGCGGTTCTGTATCTTGGAAGGACACAGAACCGCTTTTCAAAAACTACAGGGCGATGATGTGGGCAGATTTGAGTTGGAGCTGTAGCTTGTCTGCAATGAGGGCAATGAATTCAGAATTCGTCGGTTTGCCTTTGGTATTGCTGACAGTGTATCCGAAGAAGCGTTGCAGGGTATCCAGATCGCCCCGATCCCACGCTACCTCTATGGCATGGCGGATGGCACGCTCCACCCGACTGGGGGTAGTGCCGAAGGTCTTTGCCACCTGGGGATAGAGAACCTTGGTGATGGCGTTGATCACGTCCATATCCTTCACGGCGATCATAATGGCCTCCCGTAGATACTGATAGCCCTTGATATGGGCAGGGACACCGATCTCATGGATCATGGAGGTGACCATGGCCTCGATATTGGTTTCCGTCTTGCCGTAATGCTTCTGTTGCTTCAGGGTCTCCCGCATTTCCTCCAAGCGTTCCAGAACGGCGGCAGGGGTGCAGGGCTTTAGCAGGATGTACTGCACACCCTGACTCAACAGCAATCCGGAAACGAATTCTGTCATAAAATCTGCCATGACCAGGAACAGAGGCTTTTTCTCCAAAGCGTTGGCGGCCTTGAGTACGGCAATGCCATCGGCCTGAGGCAGCATGGTGTCTACGATCAGGATCTCCGGCTTGGTGCTTTTCAGCAGTTCAATGGCCCGCAGGCCGTCGTTGGCAGCTCCCACTACCGAATAACGGCTTGTATTCTGTAAAACAGATCTGAGCTTATCGCTAAAATCCTCACTGCTGTTTGCCAGCAGTACACGGTACATTTTTTCCATAATGAAATACTTTCCTCCTCCAAAAACTCCGTATTGATGAGCGGTAGCTCTAATTTAGCATACCATTCGATGAATTGCAAGGAGTTTTCAGGCAAAAACCCCAATTATTGTTCGACAAAAATTAACAAAAAGTCGGTTTTCGACAGAAAATACAACATTTCGGACACAAAAGCGAAACGAAAAGAAAGAAAATAAGTCTTTGTAAACAGTCAAACTGCAATCATTCTGTTTCTATCGGAGTGGGGACTGCGTGTTGAGCACCTGCAGTGCTTGTCTCTGCCTGTGGGAGGCGATCAGTATACCCATCCAGCCTGTGGGAGCCAGAATACAGCCTGCGACACAGAGAAATCTGGGCAGAGGACGTGCCATGCCCATTCCGAAAAGGATCAGGGCAAGAGACAGTAGCAGAGCCACCGCACCCAGAAGCCACAGGACAGTGCTGTACAGACGGATCTGCTTCATTTTACGGGAGGGGGAATATTGGTTCTGCAATCTGACATAGCCCTTGTTGGCAAGGCGGTCTGCCACAAGGCTCAT
The DNA here is from genome assembly GCA_017391305.1 of Oscillospiraceae bacterium. GTDB lineage: Bacteria > Bacillota > Clostridia > Oscillospirales > Oscillospiraceae > JAZOXB01. The sequence continues at coordinate 4,011 of JAFOZC010000268.1, forward strand.
GACCTCCAAAAAGAAGGCGGTATAAATGGCATACTTCCCCACAAGGGAGTGGAGGCCGAAGCCGATGAAGAAGCAGATCACCCCGACGGTGCCGATGCCGCCAAAGGCCAGACAAAGGGATAGGAACAGGGGAGGATGTTTTATTTTCATGGTGCAGCCTCCCGGGCCAGCGCCTCTTCCAGAGCTACGATCCGCCCCTCTGCCTGACGGAGAAGGTCGGTCAGGTGGACACACTCGTCCTCTACGGATCGCAGACGTGCCACCTCTGCCTCTGCCTTGGTATAGCGCTCATAGCTGTAATACAGCTGCAGCAGCAGAAAAGCACAGAGCAGTATAGCCACCAGACACACCGCTACACGGGGACGGGAAAGATCCCGACCGGAGGACTTCTTGCCTTCCGGCTTTTTCGCCTTGGCAGCGGGCTTGCGCTTGGGAATGCTGATCTTGGTATTTAAATAGGGGGAAGGCGTCAGAGGCTCTGCCACGGTCACACTGCAGGCTTCGCAGAATGCCCCGGTACCGGACAGCTCCTTGCCACAACGAAGACATTTCATATCCATCACCTCGTACCCTGTATTTTACAACAGAATCCCTGTGCTGTAAAGGGGAAAAGCAAGACTTGCAAAAAAATTCAAAATATGCTACACTATGAACCGCAGGAAGGAGGGGGCGTTATGAAGTCTAACAGCAAGGAACTGATCCAGGCATCCTTCCGCCGTCTTCTCTTTGCCAAGTCTCTGGACAAGATCACGGTTCGGGACATTGTAGAGGACTGCGGATTGACCCGCAATACCTTTTATTATTATTACGAAGATATCTACGATCTGTTTGATGACTATCTGGATGTGCAGGGGCGCAAGGTGTGGGGCTCTCTGCCCCCCGGCTGTAGCTGGGATCATATCCTGTTGACCGTGGTCAGCAATATTTTTGACAGCCCCCAGACTGCCAGACATGTTATGAACTCCAAGAAGAACGACATGATGCGTCTGTACCTGAACCGTATGCTGCGAGCTCTGGTGGATCAATACATCGACCGAAGCTGCGGAGATCTGAACACCGGCGCCGATGACAGACGGATGATCTGCGAGGCAGTGAGTCATGCCATTTACGGTCTGCTGGACCAGTGGATCTCCGGCCCCGATGCCCCCTTGATGCACAGTCATCTGGAACGTCTGGCAAGGTGCTTTTCCGGCGCCATCCGCCATGCCCTGGAATACTGCGCCGCAAATCCGATCCGGGAGGAAAGAGTATGAAAAATGGAAGCAACGCTGTAGTACGCAGTGCAAAAATTATCAATATTATCTCAGCCTCACTGATGGCCGTAGCAGGTGTTCTGCTCATGACCGTGGACTCTATGGAGGAGGTTCTTGCCCAACGGATCCTGTTGGGGATCCTCTTCGGTCTGACCGGGGCGGCCAGGCTCTTTGGTTTTTTCTCCAACGACCTGTACAGACTGGCCTTCCAATACGATTTTGCCTTCGGGATCCTCTGCGAGCTTATGACCCTGCTGTTGGTGCTGGCTCCGGAGCAGAACTATGGGGTGATGCACATGCTTCTGGTGATGTACGCACTCTTTGATGCCCTCCTGAAGGTGCAGATGTCTATGGATGCCCGAAGATTTGGCATGAAATGCTGGGGCGTGATCCTGGGTACAGCCCTTGCAGTAGGGGTGGCAGGGGCGTTTGCCGCCGCCGCCATACAGACGGAATTGATCCGAGGTCTGGTCATGGTTGGCTTCGCCCTCTGCCTCAGCGGAGTGGAAAATTGTTGGATCACCGCATACACCGTCCGCATTCGGGCGAAAAAGAAGAACATCTCCGAGCGCTTCGGAATAGAAGAATGAGACAGGGGTAGCCCTGTCTTTTTCTTATGTGTATTATTTCAGCCAATAATATAGAAATAACGGGATAAAACGGCAAGATTGCACCAAGAAAAGTTCGTATTTCAACATTTTTAAAAAGAGTATTGTGAAAAAGGAGAAAAAGAGGAAATTCACCTTGCGTTTATAGGAAAAAATTGATATTATATAATAACCAAAATGGGCTTGCTCCCTGAAAATTTGGAAATCTAAGGAGGAAACAACATGAAACACACATTCAAGAGAGTCATGGCGCTGCTTCTGGTCGTCGCTATGCTTCTCGGCGTTATGCCTTCCGTGTTCGGCGCCCAGGTGGGTCCCTTTACGGATGTGCAGGATGACGCTTGGTATGCCGAGTTCGTAAAGGCTGTCACCGAGGCAGGCTATATGAGCGGCGTCAGGAAGGATCTCTTTGATCCGGAGGGCACCTGCACCCGTGCTATGGCTGCAACTGTCCTCTATCGCGTAGAGGGCGAACCCCCTGTAGGTGGCCCCTCCACCTTTAAGGATCTCACAGCAGACTGGTATGCCAATGCGATCGCATGGGCACAGGATACCGGCGTGGTCTACGGCGTTACCCAGACCACCTTCTGCCCCGACAAGAGCGTTACCCGTGAGCAGCTGGTCACCATGATCTGGCGCTATATGGGTGAGCCCGAGGCAAAGGGTACTCTGGATACCTTCGAGGACCGTGAGTACGTTGCCGAGTATGCCAGAGAGGCCTTTGCATGGGCCATCGGCGAAGGCATCATCAACGGCATGCCCAAGGGCGAGGGCTTCATCCTCTCCCCCTACACCAACGCTACCCGTGCACAGTTTGCAACGATCATTGTTTCCGCATTCAAGCCCCATGAGCATCAGTGGGGTCAGCCCGTCGTCACCAAGGAAGCTACCTGTGTAGCAGAGGGTGAGAGAAGCTTTACCTGCGCTATCTGCGGCGAGACCAAGACCGAGGTCATTCCCGCCACCGGTGAACATAACTATGTAGACGGCTTCTGCACCATGTGCGGTGAGGAGAAAGAAGAAGAGTCCACTGTTCCTCCCCCTCCCCCCGGTGAATACTTCGCCATTTATAATGTAGCAAACGGCAGAGTTATGACCACCGAGATCAGCTCCTACACCAACAGCAGCGGCACGTCCAAGGACCAGATCAAGTCCGCAGCAGCCACTCTGAAGGATGGCAAGCTGACTACTACCGCCACCAACGTTGCCACCTTCAGAATGGAGACCAACGAGGCCGGTATCACCACCTTCGTCACTGCCGACGGCAAGTATCTGGAAGCTGACGGCACCAACCTCCGCTTCGTAGATGCTCCCAATGCCAACACCGAGTTCATTCTGGACGAGGTCGAGGGCGGCCACTATATCCGTCTGGCTAACTACAAGTACCAGGGCACCAAGGATCAGTACATCGAGTACTATACCAGCAAGGAGATCTTCACCTGCTACGGCATGGGCGAAGATACCACCATGTATGTCTTCGATTTCTATGAGGTCGAGGTAGAGGGCGGCGAGGAGCCCACTCCTCCCGAGTCTTCTTCCAGCAGCTCCTTACCCGAGCCCACCACAGCCCCCGAGGGCTATGTAGCCATCTACAACGTTGCTCATGGCAAGGTCATGACCAACGAGGTCAGCGTTTACACCAGCAGCAGCGGCAGCGTGAAGGATCAGCTGAAGGCTGCCGCCGCCACTCTGGAAGAGGGCAAGCTGACCACCACCGCTACCAATGTTGCTACCTTCAAGATGGAGACCAACGAGGCCGGCATTACGACCTTCGTCACCGTCGATGGCAAGTATCTGGAAGCAGACGGCACCAACCTCCGCTTCGTAGATGCTCCCAATGCCAACACCGAGTTCATTCTGGACGAGGTTGAGGGCGGCTACTACATCCGTCTGGCTAACTACAAGTACCAGGGCACCAAGGATCAGTACATCGAGTTCTACACCAGCAAGGATGTCTTCACCTGCTACGGCATGGGCGAAGAT
>JAFOZC010000269.1 GCA_017391305.1 Oscillospiraceae bacterium
AGATGCTTTTCCAGAAATGCTTTTCCCCATTCAATCATGTGCGGAACGGACATCTGATCCTTCCTGTCAAATCCAAAAGTATGGATTCTATAGTGCTGTGTATCAAAGTCCCATTTCCCGTCGACAAATTCCGACGTCAGCCAATTGGGGTGAATATGTAGCTGAACGTCATGTCCCGCCGCCACCATTCTTTTGATTTGGTCGATATATTGTTCGCAGTAGGAATTCAGACCATATTTCTCGTGCATAAAAACGGAAAGAACATCTGCAAAAAAGCTTGCTTTCACATTGTATTGATTCAGCGTTTCTAAAAGGCGCTCCGTTGGATCAAATAAAATTTCTTTTGTTGTTCCGTAATTTTCCCCAAAGAAAATTTCATAGTCAAACGTCAACGCAACTTGCAGCATTTTATGTCCCCTCCAAGGCATGATGGATAACACAGCTTTCCTCAAATTTTACCAATCCGGCAAATTCGTTTTCCCAGTTAACCTCTTCGGTCATACGCTTTGCGCCTTCTACGCACTTTGCGTAAAATTCCTTATCTGTGTATAGACGGATCGCCGCCTCCGCAAAGGCTTTCGGAGAATTATCGGGAATAATAATGCCGAAACCATACTTTTCGTTCAGATAACGATGCTCGGGAATATCGGACATGATCACAGGCAGACCTGCCGCCGCATATTCAAAGAGCTTGTTGGATACGGACAGCTTAAAGTTCAGGCAAATAGGCTCTGTGATTGCCACGCCTACATGGCTCTTGGAGGCCTCCGGGATCAGCTCCTGCACCAGAACCTTGGGATAGAAGATCACATTCTCCGCCTTCAGCTCCTCGGTACGTTTGCGAAGCTGTTCCTCCATGCGTCCGAAGCCCCTCAGAGCGAGGCGAAGCTCCGGCAGATCCCGGAGCAAGGGTGCCGCCTCTATCATAAGGTCGTAGCCCCGTCCCTCATAGAATTGGCCGTGGTTCAGGATCTCGAACTGTGGGTGCTTCTCCATACCACTGACAGCTTCCCGTTCTAAGGCGCAGTTGGTCACCACCATAGGACGGGGGATGCCATATATGTTAGCAAAATACTCCGCCGCCGCATGGCTGACGCAGACCATTTGATCCAATCTTCTGCAAATGCGTCTCTCATTCATCTTCATATAGCGGATAAAGATGGTGGGAAGCCGCTTGACAAAGTCATTCTCCACGTAAACCTCGTGAGAATCGTAGATGAGGACACAGCCCATTTTCTTGGCGGCGGCGTAGGCAGGAACCAGAGCATCATAGTCATTGGCATGGATCACATCTGCTCCGGTCTCGATGATGGCCTCTGTAACTGCCACCTTCCGCAGATGCTCCCGATGGAGCTTCTTGAAGGGAGATCTCTGCTTGCCCTGATATCTGTCCACATGGACGATCTTGGTAGGAGCAGGGATCATTGCCACCTTGTCCTGCTCATAGCGATTACAGCGGTGGCCGACCACCCGAACCTCATGACCCAGGCGGAGATATTCCGCAATCTGCTTCCGAACACGTGGGTCATACCAGACGGAATTGATCACAACAACACAAATTTTCATGCTTTCCTCCATTGTACGCTCCGAAGTCTGCTGTGGGAACGACCCACCTTGACCACAGTCTGCTTCCTTCTGTTTGCACGGATCTCCATCAGAGCCGCAAGGCAGAAGCCGACTGCGAAATAGAAGTAGGGCTCAAGCAAATAGGAACTGGATAAAAAGAGCTTGAAACAGGCAGAGAATAAGATGGCCGCGAGGAAATGCTGACCTCTTACATCATTGCCCTGACGCAGATAGAAGTAAGCACGGGCAAACAGGTACACCAGAAGGGCAAATACAATCAAAGCAATGGGAATACCGTAGTGCATCATCAGTTCCAGAAGAATGTTGTGGGCATAGTGACCTGCCGCCACACGGCGGTCTGAGTAGATCCCCCAACCGGAGGTAGGCCTCATAAGGACATACTCCCAAATTCTTCTGCGAATGGGGGCGCGTCCTGTGTCATTGGTAATCTCGCCCTCTTCGATCTTGTTGAAGATACGCAGACTAAAGCCGTTTTCATCCGCCACCTCATAGAGGAAGTCCAGAATACCGAAGTAAAACAGCGCCACCATCACAACGATGGAGATAAACAGGAAGAAAATCGGATGCTTGAGCCGTCCTGACACCAGAATAGTAAAAACCAGGAAGGCAAAGAGACACAGAAGCGTTCCTCGTGTACCTAAGAACACCAGGATCACCGTACCCAAGGTAGCCGCACCGATATACCAGGGGTTCTTCTTCATAAAACTGCCTGCATAGGCAATGCAGACATGGGGCAGGATGTTATAGGAAGCATCCATATCGCCTGCCATAAGATTGATACCGACCAGAGGCTGATAGATGAACATATAGGCCACGAAGGCATATACCGTAATCACAGACAGGGGGAATACCAACGACATAGTCTTCTCCCGATTGATACGGTAGACCCAAGCCCCGATCATGACCATAGGAAAGACCTCTTGTAATACCATCTGGTTGGCATGGAATTCATAATAATATTGATTTAAAGGGAAAAGATAATAGTGCAAACGGAACAGACCGCACAATCCCAGAAAAAGGGTGATCTCCGTCAAATAAGCACCTCGATACAGGGACTGCATAGACAGAATGATCAGCAGAATATAGGTCAAGGAAATGAGCATGTCAATATTCTCCGTCATAAAGGGGATATGCATAATCGAGGCACGAATATAACGAAGGACGATCTTATCGATCCAGACCATTGCAAAGAGCAGACTGAAAGAAATGTCGTTGTGATTTTTTTCTTTGATCCGAACTCTGGAATTTTCTCTCATTTTCCCATCTCCTTTCTTGGATGAATGATCAGCGGAGCTTAGCTGTCAGCCAACAGACCGCAGATCCGCTGTGCCTGTTTGATGTTGTTCTTTTCTGCCAAGACAAAAGCCTTTGCTTTTTGTCCGAAGTAAAACAGCTCCTCGGGAGTCTTGCCGAGGAGTTTGCGCAGCTCCCGAGCCATAGCTTCCGATGTTTCTTCCCGAAGAAGATATACATACTGCTCATATTCTCGGGGCATACCGGGCAAGCAGGTCGTCAGCAGAGGCGTACCGCTTGCCATATACTCCATATTCTTGGAGGGGAAGGAGAATTTGGTGTATTCCTCCCCTGTGGGACGGGGATTGATCAAGAGGCTAGCTTTCCGCTCCGCCTCTACCACCTGCTCGTTGGGCAGCAGGCCGAAGAAGCGCAGGGTCGGATGACCTTTGCATAGCTCTCTCAGCTCCTCCTCATACTCTCCCTCGCCGTAAATATGGAGTTCTGCATCCTTGACCCCTGCCTGAAGGAAGCCCTCGACCAGATAAGGAATGCCATAGATCCGTCGCAGAGATCCGGCGTAGAGACAGACCTTCTTGGGATATTTCTCGGAAAGCACATCTGTAAGCTCCCCAAGACGGCTGTCTACATGACCCTCGGAGATCAAATAGGGACGGCCCTTGGGATTGATCAGCTCGTTCATGGCCTGAGTCAGGAAAATATACTTATCAAAATGTCCAAGGAGCCAAAAGCTCAGCTTGCTCAGCAGCTTCTTGAGGGAACGTCCCTCACTGAAGGCCCGTTTGGTCGGAACATCCGTCACGATACCGACCACCTGCGTTCTTGTGAAGAAGCCTGCCAGAAGAGCCGCAAAGGAAACCGTAACATTCAGCACATCGCAGATCACTGCCTCTGCCTTCCCTCCTCCGGTTCTGCGGAGGGTGAAGAAGAACACGTACAGGAACATCCACAAATTCCGAAGAACAGGGACATTGATCACCGATGCGCATCGATCCCATTGTCCCTGAATTTCCGGTCGGAAGAACAGACCCTTATAGGTTCCTCGGGAAACAGGAGGAAGGCACAGCGCCGTCACTTCACACCCGGCCTGCCGAAGCCCCATGATCTGTAAGCTATGATACTTCTGCGCTGCCGGAGAAGGGATCTTCTTCCCGGAAACGAAACGAGCATACATTTCCTCCGAGCAAGCGTTGGAGAGATAAACGATCTTCATAAAAAGACACCTCTGAATAAATAGACAGCTCTATGCAAATAAAAGCTGACTCAGAACAAAACAGCGCACAGGTCACAGCCTGTGGCTTAACGCAGATCACACAGGGATGACTGCCTATTCTGCCTTTGTTCTGTAGATCAACTTCTTCAGCACACCGCAGACCAGATTCAGTCCCGTATAGAACAGGGAGGGAAGTACAGCCTTTCCCAGAGCCTTGCGGTACATAATGTAATGGTGCTTGATCAGCTTCACCTTGCTACCGCTGGAAATGGACTCCTCACGCTTGCAGTAGGTGCTAAGGCATCGAGGAAAGCGGTACATAGCTGTCTTCTCCGCCGCACAGAACCACATAGCATAGTCATTGTTCTTCCGAATATCCTCGATCTGTATGAGGCCAACCACACGAACGTCGTATAATACCGTAATGGTGGAAAAGTAGCAGTAGCAATATACCTGCCATTTCCTGACCTTGCGAGGCCCTGTGTAGATATAGGGGGAAAACTTACCGTCGGGATATTGGATGCGGTAATCCGTGAAGGTGAAGGCATAGCCCTTTTCCTTCATAAAAGCCAACTGGCTCTCCAGCTTGTCAGGCTCCCACAGGTCATCGCTGTCCTGAAAGGCAATATACGTACCCTTAGCTTCCCGAAGGCCGCGGTTACGGCTGATCGCCGCGCCGGAATTTTTCTCATTCTTAAAATAACGGATCCGTGGATCTGCGAAGGCGGCAACCACTGCATCCGTGTCATCGGTGGAACAATCATCCACAATGATCAGCTCCCAGTTCTCATAGGTCTGAGCCTGAATACTGCGGATGGTAGCTCCGATCTGCGCCCCCGTATTATAGGAGGGCATAATAATGGAAATCAGCTCACTCATGACGGAAAGCCTCCCTATCCTTTGGTAAGGATCCTGCAAGGAACTCCTACAGCAGTTGCTCCCTGAGGTACATGACAATTGACTAGGCTACAGGCACCGATCACGGCATCCTTTCCGATACGGACACCGTCCTCGGAGCCGTCCTTGTTCCTGCTGATGATGCTGGAACGCATGCCCACATAAGCCCCATCCTCGATGATGATAGGATAATGACCCTGATTCTTCCCGTGACAGGCAAAATATACCCCATAGGAGACCGTCACATTGTTCCCGATCTTCATCAAATCATAGCACATATCATCCAGATAGCACTTCATGCCGATAAAGACATTTTTCCCGATTTGGAAGCCGAAGAGGCGATAGATCAGAATACGGATCGAATTAAAGGGGCAATTCGCCGCAAGAGTATTGACAAAATACTTCCGAATGGGCTTCAAGATCACCTTGCCGATGGAATAGTCGAAGTAATAGGGTGCTTCCTTCCCTTTGATTTTTTCATAAAGAAATTTCAGCAGCTTCATAGACCCTTACACTCCCAGAAGCTCTTTGGCTTCCTTCTGCTTCTCTTCATAGGTTTGCGGATCTACCAGACCCTTTTCCAGCAGGTAGTCACCAAAGTCCGAGGTCACGGCGATTTCCTCTGTGGTCTCCGTTCTGCCCAAAACCACCTTGAGGGTAGTCAGGACGATACGCAGATCCTCCTTGAAGGAAATATTCTTTATGTACTCCAGATCCAGCGCCAGCTTATTCTCCCACTTCAGGGCATTTCTGCCACTGATCTGGGCAAGTCCGCTTAGGCCGGGGCGAACCTCATGACGACGTCTCTGCTCCGGGGTCATGAAGACCATGTCCCGTACCAGCTGGGGTCGAGGGCCGATGATGGCCATGTCCCCTATGAGAATGTTCAGAAGCTCAGGCAGCTCGTCCAGAGAGGTAGCACGGAGAAAACGTCCGTAGCCGGTGATGCGCTGCTCATCGGGAAGCAGCTTCCCGTCAGATCCCTTCTCGTTGGTCATGGTACGGAACTTGATCAGACGGAACACCCTCTCCCCTTTTCCCGGTCTGGGCTGGGTAAAGAAGGGATTTCCCTTCATCTTGACAGCTCCGATCACTGTTAAAATCAGCAGGGGCAGGAGCAGAACAAGCAGCGCCCCAAGAGCCAAGGTAAAATCGATCACACGTTTAAAGCATTTTGCATACATTCCCAAATATTCCTCAATCTTTCCAAAAGGCAAGCCGAGGAGGAACCGTGCGGTCTATCCTCAGCGATTATTTGTCAAACAGTCCGCGGATCACAGAGATCACGTAATCCTGTTCCTCTTCCGTCATCTTGATGTCGCTGGGCAGACAAAGTCCTCTTGCGAACACCTCTTCCCCTACAGAACGGTCAGCTACTTGGATAAAATCACAATCTGCAAAGACCGGCTGCATGTGCATGGGCTTCCAGATATATCTGGACTCGATATTCTCCTGCCCGAGGGCGGCGATCACATCCCCGGGGGTAACGGTGCAATCCTCATCTAAGATCACACAGCTGAGCCAGTGATTGGGACGGGCATCGTCGGTATAGGGATTCATCTGCAGGGGAAGCCCCTCCAGCCCCTTCTTGTACCGTTCATAAATGGCAACCTTCCGATCCCGATGCTCATCCAGATGGAGGAGCTGTCCCCGTCCGATGCCTGCCACCACATTGCTCATGCGGTAGTTGTAGCCGATCTCACTGTGCTGATACCAAGGAGCGGGATCCTTGGACTGGGTAGCCCAGAAGAAGGCCTTCTTGACGGCAGAGGTATCCTCACTCAGGAGCATGCCGCCACCGGAGGAGGTGATGATCTTGTTGCCGTTGAAGCTGATAGCATTGTAGCGTCCGAAGGTGCCGGTTTTCTTTCCCTGATACTCAGAGGACAGAGATTCCGCCGCATCCTCAATGAGAATAGCATTGTGTCTGTCGCAGATCTCACGGATCTTGTCCAGCTTAGCAGGAGTGCCGTAGAGGTTGACCACGATGACCACCCGACATTCCGGGTATTTCTCGAAGGCCTTCTCCAAGGCCAGGGGATCCATGTTCCAGGTATCCCACTCAGAGTCGATCAGCACCTGCTTGCCGCCCTCATAGGACACGGGATTCACCGTGGCAGAGAAGGTCAGATCGGAGCAGAAGACAGGCTCCCCCGGCTTAAGACCGCAGAGCTTAATGGCCAGATGGAGGGCAGCCGTACAGGAGGACACCGCAAGAGCCCCCCTTGTCCCAAGGTAGGCACACATCTCTGCCTCAAAGCTGTCCACATTCTTTCCAAGAGGCGCGATCCAATTGGTATCAAAGGCCTCCTGAATATATTGTAATTCCTCCCCATGCATGGTGGGAGTCGCCAAACCTAATCTTTTTGGAAGCATCCTTTTCCCTCTATGCTGAAATAAGCTAAAAAAGAGCCCACTTCAGCAATATACTTTCTTTTCATACATTGTTTACTATACCATTTTGCGTAGTATAAGTCAAGAAAAAACTTTGTCTCATTTACAATTCTTTTCCCTTTTCCCTCAGCAAAATCACAACATCCATTATCACTCAACCGCCCCCGACCACCATATATAGTCCTTCCATACAGCCACAACAGGAGGCCGTTCTCTTCTCCCCTCCCACCGCACTTCCTTCACTTTCCCCCAAGCAGAAAAAAATCCATGGAAAAAGTCGAAAAATACATTGACATTTTCCCCATTTGCATTTATATTTCATAATAGAGTATTATGCAACCGAGCAACATACTACTATGATAAAGAAATGGGGGAGGATAAATGTCCAATGAGCTGATCCGCTTGACAAACCTTGTCATGGAATTCGATTCGGACCGTATTCTCGATAGTATTAACCTCTACATCAAGGACAAGGAATTTCTTACTTTGCTGGGGCCTTCCGGCTGCGGCAAAACCACCACGCTTCGTGTCATCGGAGGCTTCCTGACGCCGACATCCGGCGATGTACTCTTTGACGGCAAGCGCATCAACGATGTACCTGCCTACCAACGAAAGATCAATACCGTTTTCCAGCGCTATGCCCTGTTCCCTCACTTGGATGTGTATGACAACATCGCCTTCGGCCTTCGCATTGCCAAGCTACCGGAGAAGGAGATCGACGAACGGGTCACGGAAATGCTGGAGATCGTTTCTCTCAAGGGCTTTGAGAACCGAAAGATCACATCCCTTTCCGGCGGTCAGCAGCAGCGTGTTGCCATTGCCCGTGCTCTGGTCAACCGTCCCAAGGTTCTCCTTCTTGACGAGCCTCTGGGTGCTTTGGACCTTCGCCTGCGTAAGGATATGCAGAATGAGCTGAAGCGCATCCAGCAGGCTATGGGGATCACCTTCGTCTATGTCACCCACGATCAGGAGGAGGCCCTGACCATGTCCGACACCATCGTGGTCATGGACAAGGGCAAGATCCAGCAGATCGGCAAGCCGGAGGATATTTATAACGAGCCCAAGAACGCCTTTGTCGCTGACTTTATCGGTGAGTCCAATATTCTCGACGGCACCATGCTGGAGGACTATTCGGTCAAATTCTTCGGCAGAGTCTTCAAGTGTGTGGACAAGGGCTTTGCAAAGAACGAGCCTGTTGACGTTGTCATCCGTCCCGAGGACATCGATATCGTCAAGCCCGAAGAGGGTCACCTCTGCGGTACTGTCACCTCTGTCACCTTTAAGGGTGTACACTACGATACCATCGTCGATTTCAAGGGCTTCAAGTGGCTGATCCAGACCACAGACTTCTGTCCGGAGGGCTCTTATATCGGCATCCGTCTGAATCCGGAGGATATCCACATCATGCACAAGAGTGAATATTCCGGTATGTTCGGTGACTACAGCTCCTATTCTGCGGAATATGATGAGATTGCAGACGCGGAGGTCAGTGAAGATGAAGAGTAGATTCCTATCCGGCCCCTATGTGCTGTGGATGGTGCTCTTCACCCTGATCCCTCTGGGAGTGGTATTCTACTATGCCTTTACCGACAGTGTGACCGGGGCCTTCACCCTGGCTAATCTTGGTAGCATGGTCAACTACTGGCCCATCTTCCTGCGCTCTATCTGGCTGAGTATTTTCGCAACCGTCATTTGTCTGATCATCGGCTATCCCGTGGCCTACTTCATTGCCCACTGCAAGCCTACTACCCAGCGGCTTCTGCAGATGCTGGTGATGCTCCCCATGTGCATGAGCTTCCTGCTGAGAACCCTTGCCTGGGTAGCCCTGCTGGAAGACACAGGTATCATCAACAACGTGGTCATGTCTCTGGGTCTGGAGTCCCTGCCCCTGATCCGAAACAACGGGGCAGTCATCCTAGGCATGGTCTATAACTACCTGCCCTACATGATCCTGCCTCTGTATACCGTCCTGATGAAGATCGACAACCGTCTGGTGGAAGCCGCTCAGGATCTGGGCTGCAACTCCCGTCAGATCTTCTCCAAGGTCACTCTGCCCCTGTCCATCCCCGGCATCGTCTCCGGCATCACTATGGTTTTCGTCCCTGCGGTGTCCACCTTCTATATCTCTCAGAAATTGGGCTCCCCGGACACCATCCTGATCGGTGACGTCATCGAGATGCAGTTTAAGAGTGCCTATAACCCCAACTTAGGTGCGGCCCTGTCTCTGGTGCTCATGGTTCTCATTTTCATCTGTGTGGGTATCATGAACCGCTTCAGTGACGAGGACGAGGAAGGAATGGTGACTGTATGAGAAATTTCACCCGTATCATCACCATTCTGGTCTTCATCTTCCTCTATATCCCCATGATCATCCTGGGCATCGCCTCCTTCTCCACCGGCAAGGATATTGCGGTCTTTGAGAGCTTCACCTTCCACCAGTACCGTGAGCTGTTCCGTGATGACGGTCTGGTCTCTTTGCTTACCAACTCCCTGATCATTGCTGTGATCTCTACCCTTTCTGCCACAGTTCTCGGCACCGTGGCCTCTCTGGGCATCCACAAGTCCCGTGGCAGACTCCGCAAGGCCATTATGACCATGACCAATATCCCCATGACCAACCCTGAGATCGTCACCGGTGTGTCCCTTGCACTGCTTTTCGCTTTTGTGGGTATCATCCTGCGGATCAATGCGGTGTTGGGCTTTTGGACTCTTCTCATCGCCCACATCACCTTCAATCTGCCTTATGTGATCCTGAATGTTATGCCAAAGCTGGCACAGATGGACCCCGACCTGACCGAGGCCGCACTGGATCTCGGCTGTACCCCTGTACAGGCCTTCTTCAAGGTAGTCCTTCACGAGATCATGCCCGGTATTATTTCCGGCGCACTGATGGCCTTCACCATGTCTCTGGATGATTTTGTCATCTCCTACTTCGTCACAGGCTCCGGCTTCGTGACCCTGCCCGTGGAGATCTACAGCTATACCAAGAAGCCCATTCACCCCAAGGTCTACGCCCTGTTCACCCTGATATTCCTGGTGATGCTGATCCTCATGGTCACCATGAACCTCCTCCAGGCACGGGATAACACCCGCCGTCGGAAGCTCATGTTAAGGAGGGCCGGAAGATGATGAAACGACTGTTTTCTCTGCTCCTGTGCGCCCTGCTGCTGTTGCCCCTCCTTCCCGTAAGATCCAACGCCGCAGAGCCGGTGACCGTGAACCTCTACAACTGGGGACAATATCTCTCCGACGGCAGTGACGGCTGCATTGACGTCATTGCGGAATTTGAGGCCAAATATCCCCACATCAAGGTCAATCAGATGACCTTTGACAGCAATGAGAGCATGTACACCAAGCTCACCGCAGGTGGCTCCTCCTTCGACCTGATCATCCCCTCTGACTATATGGTAGAGAAGCTCATCGAGGAAGACATGCTCCTTCCCATTAACCACGACAATGTCCCCAACTTCCAATATGTGGACGAGGCCTTCCGTAACCCCTCCTATGACCCCGGCAATGTCTACTCCATACCCTACACCTGGGGCAGTGTGGGTGTGATCTACAACAGCGCCTACATTGCCGAGGAGGATGTGGCCGCCCAAAGCTGGGATCTGCTGTGGAATGAGAAGTATGCAAACAAGATCCTCATGTTCGACAATCCCCGTGATGCCTTCGCCATTGCCCAATACCGTCTGGGCTACAGCATCAACACCGAAGACCCTGAGGAGCTGGAAGCCTGTGCAGATCTCCTCCGTGAGCAGAAGCCTGTTGTCCAGAGCTACGTCATGGATCAGGTTTTTGACAAGATGCAGAGGGCGGAAGCTTGGATCGCCCCCTACTACGCAGGAGATTATCTCCTCATGGCAGGAGAGAACGAGGATCTGCGCTTCTACCGTCCCAAGGAGGGCTACAATCTCTTTGTAGACTCTATCTGCATCCCCAAGGGTGCGGAGCATAAGGAAGAGGCAGAGCTGTTCATCAACTTCCTTCTGGAGCCGGAGATCTGTGGCGGCAATCTGGAATACATCGGCTATTCCTCCCCGGAAACAGCCTCCAAGGATTTCATGGATCCCGAGGTTGCACAGAGCCCCGTTGCCTATCCCCCGGAAGAAGAGATCGCCATCGGTACTTCCTTCAGCGCCCTGAGTCAAGAGGCCACGCAGTATATGAACGCCCTTTGGCTCACAGTTAAAACCGCAGATACCGCCACCACGGTGTATCTGATCCTGACCATTATCGCCATCGTACTGGTCATTGTCCTGTGGCTTCTTTTCAAGGTTCGCCGCAGGAAGGAAAAGGCCCGCCGATGCCAAAAGTGGAAAACCCAATAACAATATCCAAATAAGGACGGCCCTCTCCCCAAACAGAGCGGCCGTCCGAATTTAAAGTGGGAACATGTCCCCCGACAAAATAACTGCGAAAGGATGACCAAGTCATGAAGAAATTATTCTCCCTGCTCCTTGCCCTGTCCCTGCTTCTCACCCTGACCGCCTGTGGTTTTGTGGAAATGCCGGAAGAGCAGGAGCTGATCCCCCTTGACACGCTCACAGAAGAAGCTCCTACCTCCGAGTCCGGGCTGTCCATTCAGGAAGCCGATCCCACGGATAAGGCAGAAGAGCCCGACCCCACAGAGCTGACTACTCCCATTGAGGATCTTCTGGATGTTCTGGAGCCTGTGGAAACCACCGAAAATACAAGCGATAACAGCAACAGCTCCGATACCACCCCCACCGAGACCAAGGAAAATACGACCCAAGATACCGATTGGGACACCGACGAGCTTCCCCCGGATTTCTTCTTGGAGGAGGAGACCGAGGCTCCCATTGACGAGGACGGAAGCTATACCACCAAGGATGAGGTTGCCCTCTACATCCACACCTACGGCAAGCTTCCCAAGAACTTTATCACCAAGAATGAAGCCCGTAAGCTGGGCTGGGAAGGCGGTTCATTAGAGCCCTATGCTCCCGGCAAGTGCATTGGCGGAGACTACTTCGGCAACTACGAGGGTCTGCTTCCCACAGATCGGAAATATACGGAATGTGACATCGACACACTGGGTGCAAAGAGCCGTGGGGCTAAGCGTATCGTCTTCTCCAACGACGGTCTCATTTATTACACAGACGACCACTATGAGAGCTTCACCCTGCTCTACGGGGAGGAATAAGGCATGGAGATCATCAAGCTGGAAAATCTGAACAAGTCCGAGCTCCACGACCTTTTTGAAGGATATTTCCCTGCTCCCTACGGTCGGAATCTGGATGCTCTCCATGATTGCCTGAGCATGGTGAATCATCCTCTGACCATTCACGTAGACGAGGACTCTCTGCTGTCCAAATTAGAGGAACGCTACTACGAAAGCCTCCTGCGCATGCTCCGTGCCACCGCAGAGGAAAATCCCAACCTCACTGTCATCGTATAACAAATCAACATACCCCAAAAAACGGGTTCATTGTTACATCAGCATGTGACAATGAACCCGTTTATTACTTACACTCGTAGGATAGAAAGCTTGCCGAATACAGGATTATCCCAAATCAAGGCTTGGCCACTGCAAAATCTGTCCAGCTATCCAAGGGGCAGGCTTGGGAAAGGTCGGGAATCCTATCGTAGCTGTCTACGGTAACAGTATAGGAGCTATTCCCCTGTACATAGATGGTGCCATCCACACCCATGACGGTAACAGAATTTCCCTCTCCGTCCAGTATGGAGCCTGCAGAGAAGAGCTTGGTCAGGCGGCTGTCGCCGGTGACGATCCAAGAGCTGCTTTCATCAATATACAAGGCAGAATAACCCTGTCCTCCCTGACCTGCGGCGGTATCATCCTGCACCACTGCACCACGGAGGCAGCTACCTTCTAAAAGGTAGAAGTCCAGCTCACTGATGGAATCCCAGATCACAGCTCCTGCCATCTCCTGCTTTCTTGCGGTGAAGGCGCAATCTGCTCCGTTACTGCCCGCTCTGCCCCAGGTGCGCTGATTGGCATTGCCGGTACACTTCAGGAAGAACTCACTGTCTTCAGCATAGTGGATATCTACCTCAGAGAGAAGAAAGGTAGATTCCGTATTGGTGGTATAGAACATACCGCCGTTTTTGGCGGTCAGTTTGCCGCCCACCATCTCAAAGGTGCTGTTGCCGGGAGTCGAATCCCCGGACATGCTCTGATACAGGATCACGTTCCATGTACAGTCATTTTGGCTCAGATCCATCATATTACCGCTCAGGTCGCAATCAAAGAGGCGGATACTGTTCATTCCCTCAATACAAACAGCCTCAGAGCCGTTTGCGGTGAGCTTGGCATTGTGAACACTGATATCAGCGGTGCTGTAAATGGCAGGAGAGCCCTCTCCGTTGGAGGTATAGCTTCCGCCGTCAATGACCATCGTTCCACTGCCACGGTCTGAGCGAATGGCCGCAGAAGAGCCCCCTTGACTTTCCACCGTCAAATCCCAGGCATAGAGGGTGCCGCCCCCTGCCACATGGATACCGCCGGAGGTGTTCCTTTCGGTATAGATCTCCGTATCCATTACATAGGCCACACCCTTGCCGTAGGCAAAAATGCCGGTACCACCGGCCGCATCTGTTTCAACGCGGCTATGGGAAAGTGTCAGGACACCGTCTGTGACCAAGGCCGCCGCACCGACACCGTAGAAGCTGCTGAGATCTCCCCCTGTGCTGAGGTCGGATTTTCTGAGGATCATGGCATTCTGCAAGGATACCTCTGCACCCTGAAGGACGTGAAGGGCATTCTCATCCGTACCTTCGGAGGAATAGCTCTGCCCCTCTTCCGTCATGGAGGCACTGAGCTCTGTGACAGCATTGTAGCTCTCTACACCGTTGGGCATTCCATTGGGCTTTCCCATCTCCCGAGGTGGTTCTTTTCCATCCATAAAGAGGGTCACAGAAGCGGCCTTACCCTCTCCGTCGGTTTCAACGGTGACACTGTCCCCTACAGCAATATCGGATAGGCTGATGGCAGGAGGCTCCGGGCGCTCCCCCATAGGGCCACCGGGCATAGCCGAGCCGCCTTGACCGTTGGGCTCGCCCATAGAGCCGACATTGCCGGGAGTAAAGCCCGAATTTTCCGTTCCCTCTGCAGGGGGATTCCCCTCCTGAGGCGCTGTTCCACCTTCTTGAGGCGGCATTCCCTGTCCCTGTTGCCATCCGTCACCGCCTTGGGGAGGATTGCCACCGTCTACAGGAGGGCCACCGTTTCCTCCCTCGGGCATGGGAGGGGGTGTTCCTGTCTGCTGTCCCTGTCCCCCAAAGGGCTCACCGGGTGCTTGCGGTGGCATATCGCCCTCAGGTCTACGACCACCCATGCCAAACTCCGAAAAGTATGCAGTGGAGTCGGTCAAAGCAAGGGTGATCTCTCCATCCTCTGTAGCAAGACGGATCTGCGAGGGATCAACGGCGATGACCGTCCCCTGATATCGATGATTTGCCTGAACCTCCGAATTTGCATCCTGCTGTCCTGTTTGTACCTGCTCTTGCTGTCCCTGATCGCTGTGCTGTTCCTGTGGCTTGCTTCCACAGGCGGTAAGGGACAGAAG
The DNA here is from genome assembly GCA_017391305.1 of Oscillospiraceae bacterium. Classification (GTDB taxonomy): domain Bacteria; phylum Bacillota; class Clostridia; order Oscillospirales; family Oscillospiraceae; genus JAZOXB01. The sequence goes on from JAFOZC010000269.1 coordinate 14,896, forward strand.
GAAGAGGGAAAGCATCCATAAAGCGATCCATCGTTTGTACATCACGGATTCCTCCTAAGGCTTTATATTTAAATTATAATACCATCCTATGCTGAAATCAAACTGAATTTTCCATTTTTTGATGTATTATCAGAAAATGCCCCATCTGCCGACATATTCTGTGGCAGATGGGGCTGTAACAGTCAGGGATTACAGAGGGATCAGAAGCATAGTACCCTGTGGTAGGATCGGATCGGTGAGGTCATTGGCTTTGGAGATGGCTTCTACAGAGGTATTGTGGTGCTTGGCGATATTCCACAGACTTTCCTCCCCTTCTGTTCGACAAAGGAGCAGGGAGGGTCTCTTCTCCGTAGTGATGGGGAAGGGGCTGATCTGTCCTCCGTCCAAGCTTTGCAGTTCCCGAAGGCCGTAGCTGTCCACCTGTAACTGCAGAGGCAGACGGAGCTCCAAATTCCCTCCATTGCTGAGGATCGCAGGAGTTCCGGTGTGAACCCTTCCCGTCACCGCCTCACCGTCTGTATGCAGTGGCAGGGTCAGTTCCGAAATACCGCGAAGGAGCTTCCCCCGAAGCTGTCCCTCTTTATCCCTATAGAGCACATTACAGCACAATGGTATCCGAAGCTCCAGTAGATCCGACGAGTGGCACAGCTCCGGCTCTGCGGCAAAGACCGTCATATCCACCACGCTGTTCAGATCCTCTGTATCCTTCCACCTTGCCTCCCCGGAGAGTAGCTGACGATCCAGAAGACCCCTGCACTGCCACCGCTGCCACTTTGGCTCTAAAAGGCCATCGGTACAAAAGGCATCACGGATCACAGCCATTTCCCGAATATCATATACCGTAGTGCAGGCTCGCAGACCCATCCGCAAGAACAGACGTCTACTGCGGATACTGCTGTCCGGCTCCAAATCCAGCTCTGTTACATGTAAGATGGTTTGTAGCTCTCCTCCCTCAATATCCCGTGGGAAATCCACATATTGAGACAAGGGCAGTCGCCAATCATGACTGTGAAGCTGATCCTCTTCATCTGCATAGAGAATGTGAAGGAGGAGCTCTGTTTTAAAGACCCCTTTACCGCCTGCCGCCTTCTGCTCCAGCACTCTGGGTTGACAAAGAACCTTCAGCAGACGGGCGATCGGTGCGGATAACTCCGGCAGTTCCGGCTCATCGGTGAAGGTGAAGCTCTTCTCAGCCAGATCAACAGGTAGCTTCACGGGATATACCCCACGAAGGAGCTGGAGATTCTCCGAAGGCTCCTCTATATCCCGAAGGATATGGTTTCGTCTGCCGTAGAGCTCTGCTTTGCAGATGATCCCCACACGCAGAAGCAGTTTTCGGGAATTCAGGATCTTCCCATCTACAGAGCAAAGCTCACAGCGGTACTGAAGCACTCCCTCCATTCCCTCTGCATTCCACTCCCGCCGAAGGTCAAAGGGCAGCTCCGTTTCCAAACGCTCCACCCTGCCCTCCACAGTGCGGAAGAGTACTACCCCACGGACAGTACCTTTGCAGAGCAAGATTCCCTGTTCCCAGACCGTCTCCCGAAGCAGTAGAGTGCCGAAGGCATCCAGGATCTCCTCTGCATCGGCACATTTATCCGGGACGATCAGCTCTGCGGTTTCCTCCATAGGGATCTGACAGTGAAAGAGCCGTTCCAAATAGCTCAGTTCCCGTTCTTCCATGATCAATTCCATTGCACATCACCTCTCCTTGAATCTAAGGCATATATATGCCCCTTGGGACAGGTTTATACCCCCTATCTCTGCCGACAGCAAAGGAGTCCCCCTAAAAGTCCCCCGATACCAAGAAGACAGAGAAAAAATTCCGACCCAAAAAACAGGGATACCATAAGCCCTGCTCCAAAAGCCATCAAACAAGAGCCTATCATCTCATTGCGTCTGCACATTTGACCCACTCCCCTTTCCAAGCCCTCTTCCCTCCATCCTATGCCCAAAGCTCCGTATCCATACCATAAATTCCAATGGGGATTTCCTATGGGTTCGCAGAACGGTGAGAGAAAGCCTCCGAAGCCCAAGGGGTTGGATAGGCTTCGGAGGCTTGGGATATTGACTTGTGTGATGGGAGCTTATTTCAGCTCCCAGAGCTTGATTTCCATAGCGCTTTCATAGAGACGGACGTAGCTTGCATGGCGGCTTTTTTCGATTTTACCCTCTGCAACAGCGGTAAGAACGGCGCAATCCCGTTCCTTTCTGTGGGCGCAATCGTGATAGCGGCACTGCCCCAAATAGGGGGCGAAGTCCGGGAAGGCATACTGTAGATTTTCCTTCAACACCAGTTCCATCTGCTCTGTGTCGAAGGAGGAGAAGCCCGGTGTGTCGATCACATAGGTATCCCCACCCAGAGCGTACAGCTCCACGTGTCTGGTAGTATGTCGACCTCTGCCCAGCTTTTGGGATACCTCACCCGTCTCAATGGCAAGGCTGTCGCAAAAGCGGTTGAGAATGCTGGACTTGCCCACCCCGGAGTTGCCGGTAAAGGCAACGGTTTTTCCGCTAATGGCCTGCAACAGCTCTTGCACACCCTCCCCTGTCTCTGCACTGGTGGGATAGACAGAGAAGCCGGCATTGCGGTAGATGCGGATCAGCTCTTGGGCATCATTCAGATCCGTCTTGTTGATACACAGAAGAATCGGCACATTCCGATCCCCTGCAATGGCTGCCACACGGTCAATGAGGAAGGGATCTGTCACCGGGTTTGCTCCGGAGGCCAAGATCACCAAAACATCCACATTGCTCACCGCCGGTCTCAGGAAGCTGTTCTTCCGCTCATGGATCTTCTCGATCATGCCCTTGCCCCGTTCCAGGGAGAAATCCACCAGATCTCCCACTAAGGGACTGAGCTTCATTTTCCGAAAAATGCCACGGGCGCGGCACTCCACCGTATTCCCGTCCGAAGTATGAACGTAGTAAAAGCCGCTCAAAGCCTTGATGATCCGTCCTGTTTCCATAGGGCTCATCCGTTCTCTCCCTCGGAATTGACAGGTGTCTCACTAACGACACTCTCCGAAGGCTCTGTAGGCTCTGTGGGCTGAGTAGTGGGCTCGGTAACGACCTCAGCCTCCTTGCACAGGTAAATAATGACGGTCTCGCCCTTCTCGATCTTGCTTTCCGGCTTGACGCTCATGCCGCCTACCAAGCCGATCTCGACGCCCTCATAATGATCGGGCTCACCAAGCTCACATTCCAGACCGGCTTCCTTCAGCAGTGCTCTGGCCTGAGCTTCTGTCTTACCCAAGACATCCGGCACGACAGTATACTTACTGCCGGTACTGATATATACCTTAACATGCTGTCCCTTTACAAGCGTTGCCCCTGCCTCCGGCTCTGTACGGCAGACCTGACCCTCGGGAACGGTTTCGCTGTCTTCCAGCAGATCCAAGCTGATCCGCAGATCCATCTCCATTGCATTCAGGAGAACCTCTGCATTATTCTTGGACTCGCCAATGAGATCCGGCATCTTGTTGCTTCCAAGGCTTACATAGAGGGTAATGCGCTGTCCCTTGTCCAGCTCCTCCCCTTCCTCAGGATCGGTGCGGATAACATAGCCCTTCGGTACGGTCTCGCTGGCTTCCTCCAAGGTGCTGAGCTTCAGATTCAGTTCCATGCTACCCAGCCGTTCCTCTGCCTTCTCCAGACTCTCTCCCTCTAACTTGGGCATCTTGTTAGAGCCAAGGCTGATATACAGGGTGACATTCTGATTCTTGCTGAGCTTCTCTCCTGCCTTGGGCTCGGTGCGAACCACATAACCCTTGGTGATATCCTCGTCCCCTATATCCTCCAGACGGATCTTGAGGCCAAGGTTCAGATTGTGGAGAATTTCATGTGCCTCAGTGCCAAGACGATCGATAAAGTCCGGCATCAGGCTCTCGTCCTTTCCCTTGCTGACGGTGAAGCGGACGGTTCTGCCTCTTTTTACCTCGGAATCTGCTTCCGGCTCTTGCTTGATAATATAGCCTGCATCATACTTATCGCTGTAGGCCTCTTCCACATTCTCAACGTCCAGTCTAAGGTGAGGGAACAACTCGGGATCTATGTCGGAAAGGAGCATGCCTACAAAATCATCCACCCGAACGATCTCTGCTTCCTCGGTGCTCTCCGAAGGATCTTCCTGTCTGCCGCCGGAGCCGAGGGCAATGACCACAACACTGACGACCAAGATGAGGAGGATCACCGCAGAGGCGGCAATGGCAACGATAAGATTCCGTTTCCGCTTATCCTCAGCCATCTGAGCCTCCTTTAAAGCACGCTGAGAGCGACGCTCCTCAGGACTTCTGGCCTGGGGGGAATTACTACGGGCGATCACATAGCGCTCTGCATCCGTACGGGGCGGGGCGGGCTTCTTCGGAAGGGGAGCAGGTTGTACGGGAGTCTTGGCAGCCACTGCCCCGAAGCTGAAGGTCATGGTAGGATCCTTGCGGAATTCCTCCATATTCCTGAGCATTTCCGTAGCGGAGCTATAGCGCATATCTGCATTGGAATTCATGGCATGCATCGTGATCTGCTCCAGTCCCAGAGGAATGCCGGTAACCAGCTCGCTGGGTACATGAGCACCGCCGTTGATATGCTGAATGGCAACAGAAACGGGGGTCTCCCCATCGTAGGGGGTCTTGCCGGTAAGCATCTCGTACATGACCACACCCAGAGAATACAGGTCACTGCGGTTATCCACCATAGCTCCTCTGGCCTGCTCCGGGGAAATGTAATGGACAGAGCCCAGTGCTTCACGGGTCAGCGTGTTCTGGGAGGTGCCGATCCGAGCAATACCGAAATCTGCGACCTTAATACTGCCATCCTTCAGGATCATGATGTTGTGGGGCTTAATGTCCCTGTGGACAATTCCCTTGGAATGGGCATGCTCCAAAGCCTTGGCGATCTGTATGGAGAAATGGAGAGTCTCCCGCCAGTTCAGGTTGCCCTTTCGCTGTAAGTATTGTTTTAAAGTGATGCCCTCGATGAGCTCCATGACAATGTAGTCTGCATCGGGACTGGAGGAAACATCGTAGACCCCCACAATATTGGGGTGAGAAACCATAGCTACTGCCTGAGATTCCCCGTGGAAGCGACGGCGGAATTCCTCATTGCGAGAAAGCTCCTCTTTCAGGATCTTCAATGCCACCGGTCGGTTCAAACGATGATCCAATGCCTTGTATACCACTGCCATACCGCCGGTACCCAAGATCTCACGGATCTCGTATCGACCGTCCAGCAGTCTGCCTATGTAATGCTCCATAGCTGCTCCTTACGCATTTTGCGTTCCGTTCCCAATCGGCGAACGGTTGCCGTATTATGTAAAAAGAAATTTAGATCGCAACCAGCACACAGGTCACATTGTCCGGGGCGCCTCGCTCCTTGGCGATGCGAAGCAGACGCAGACAGCAGTCATCCTGTCGGATGCCGTGTGCAACTTCAAATAAAATTTCCTGATCTGCCATTTGATTGGATAAACCGTCCGAACACAGGAGGAGCTTATCTCCCTCACAGGTGGGGAAGGTGAAAACATCCGACAGCACCTGAGCACCGGGCCCCACGGCTCTGGTGATCATATGCTTGCTGGGGTGATCCTTGGCCTGTTCCCAAGTGATTTCCCCCCGTTGTATCATATACTGTACCACGGAATGATCCGTGGTGATACGGTTGATGCCGTCAGCATCGAAATAGTATGCCCGACTGTCTCCCACATTGACCACATGGGCCAGACCCGGGCGCAAGAGAGCCGCAACCAAGGTGGTTCCCATGCCCTCGTATTCCACACTGAGCTTTGCATGTTCATAGACAGAGACATTGGCAAGATTCACTGCGCTTCTTAAGAGCCGTTCTGCCTCGGAATCCGTCATAGTGGGATGGAAGGAACGGCAAATTTCTTCCGAAAAGACTTCGCAGGCCAAACGGCTTGCTACATTGCCGGACTTGGCGCCTCCCATGCCGTCACAAACTACCGCAAGAAGACAGTTCTCGGAAAGCTCCGTTACGGAATAATAGTCCTGATTCTGAGGCCGAACATTGCCGGGATCTGTAATTGTCCAAGTCTGCACCTAAGTCACTCCTTTCCTTTTTCCCCCTCGTACTTTCGCCGAAGCTGGCCGCAGGAGGCATTGATATCACTGCCCAAAGTTCTGCGCACCGTTGCCGGGATCCCCTGTTCCTCAAGGGCATTCCGGAAGGCTTTGACCACCTGAGGATAGCTTGGCTTAAGGGGGCTTTCCTCCACATCATTGAGAGGAATCAAATTCACATGGGAGGCAATGCCGCGGAGCTTGCCGATGAGGATCTTTGCAAGCTCAGGGGTATCATTGACTCCTCGGATCATGGCATACTCAAAAGAGATCCGCCGTCCCGTTTTCTCAAAATATTTCTTGCAGGCCTCCAGAAGACGGTCTACGGGATAGGCCTTGTTCACAGGCATGATCCGACTGCGGATCTCGTCTGTAGGCGCATGGAGAGAAACGGACAATGTCAGCTGTAAATTCTGCTCTGCCAGAGCATTGATGCCCTTCACAAGACCGCAGGTGGACAGGCTGATATGCCGCATCCCGATGTTCATGCCCTTAGGGGAATTGACCAGCTCCAAAAAGCGGAGCACATTGTCATAATTGTCCAGAGGCTCCCCGATGCCCATGAGGACAATGTTGGAAATAGGAAGACCGGAATCGATCTGGGTGAACAGCACCTGATCCAGCATTTCCGAAGGCTCAAGCCGTCGGATCAGTCCCCCCAGAGTAGAGGCGCAGAAGGCACAGCCCATAGCACAGCCTACCTCAGAGGAAATGCACACCGTGTTACCGTGATGATACTGCATAAGAACAGTCTCTACACAGTTTCCATCCTTTAGACGCCAGAGATATTTGATTGTTCCGTCATTCTTGCTGACCAGCTTCCGCACAGCCGTAGGGGCATAAAGGGAAAAATGCTCCCCTAACTTTTTGCGAAGCTCCTTGGACAGATTGCTCATTTCCTCAAAGCTTCGAGCTCCCTTATGAACCCAGCTATAGATCTGTCCTCCGCGGAATTTCGCCTCTCCAAGCTGTTGCAGTTCTGTCTCCAGCTCACTTAAGGTCATGGATTTGATATCCTTCACGATTTCCTCCTGCATTTACAAATAAAGAATCCGTCTGTATCATGGTCACAGGGCAAAAGGGTGGTCATAGCCCCTGTCGGAATGGAGCTACCCTCCGGGAACGTGACATCCTCCAAGGAGAATTCCGGGTGCTTGGCAAGGAAAGCCTCTGCCACGGCCTGATTCTCCCGTTCCAAAACGGTACAGGTACTGAATAGGAGTACCCCACCGGGTTTTACATAGTTTGCCTGATTGCAAAGGATCTTCTCCTGCAAGGCAGGGAGCTTCTCCGTCTGCTTCAGATCCTTATAGCGAATATCGGGCTTCTTGCGGATCGTGCCTAAGCCGGAGCAGGGGACGTCCGCAATGACCCTGTCAAAGTACTTCTCCCACCGGGGGACATGGACAGAGGCATCCTGCAAAGCGGTGCTGATAATCTCGATCCCCAGACGTTCTGCTCCCTTCTCAATCAGCTTCAGCTTATGAGGATGGATGTCACAGGAGATCAGCTCTCCCCTATTTTCCATGGCAATGGCGGCGGCAAAGCTCTTGCCGCCGGGTGCGGCACAGCAGTCCAGCACCCTCATCCCCGGCTCTACTCCCGCTGCCAGAACCGCCAGACGGGCGGCGGCATCCTGTACATAGAAGTCTCCTTCGGAGAAGGCCTCCAAGCCGTCAATACTACCCCCACTGCGGAGCGTCAGGCAATTGGGCAGCCAAGGATGCTGTTCTACCTCAGCGCCAAGCTCGGAAAGCCTCCGAGTCAAGGTCTCCCCATCCGTTCTCAAGGTGTTGACCTGCAAAACTGTGGGGGGAATGCTGTTATGGCTCTTGAGAAGAGCCTCCAGCTTCTGCCCCACGTTCTCCCGAAGTAGCTGTGTCAGCTCCTCGGGATGGCTGTAACGGACAGACAGCTCCTCCGGCTCTTTCAGAGGCATGGAACGCAGGAGAGAGCGAAGAATACCGTTAATGACCTTCGCCGCCTGAGGGTTTGCATATTTCTTTCCCAGCTCCACGGCTTCGTTCACCGCCGCAGAGGGAGGGATCTTGTCCATCATGGTCAGTTGATACACCGCCAGACGGAGGATCTCTTCTACCGCCGGCTGGAGCTTGCCCCTGACAAAGGGCTTCAGCCAATAGTCTAACAGAAGCTTGTTCTGCAAGACTCCGTAGCAAAGGCGACTTGCAAAGGCCGCCTCTCTGCGATCTGTATTCCTCAACAGCTCCTTGAGCGCTCCTTCGGACCATGCGCCGCTTTTTCTACAGGCAAGAAGCGCCTTCAGCGCGGCTTCTCTTCCCTGCATCATAATTCTATGGGATGTCCCCGGAAGTAGTCGGGAGCAGCCATACGCTTGCCCCCCTCTGCCTGCAGGACAGTGATGACCAGCACCTGACCGCCACCACAGGCGATCTCCAAGCCCTGCTTCGTCACGGCTAAAAGAGTCCCGGGGGCTTTCTCCGTAGTCCGATCCACAGGACGGACAGCATAGATCTTAAAACGCTTGCCACAGATCTCTGTAGTGGCCACAGGCCAAGGATCCAGACCGCGCACGTGGTCAATGATCTCCCTCTGACTTCTGCTCCAATCTATGGGGCAAAGAGCCTTTGTGAGCATGGGGGCAAAGGTCACCTTACTGCTGTCCTGAGGGCAACGGGTAGCCCTACCCTCTTCTACAGCATCCATCGTATCACACAGGAGCTTACCGCCGATCTGTGCCAGACGGTCTAAGAGGGATTGGGCATTTTCGTAAGGCTCAATAGGTGTCTTGCGGATCTCAATAATATCACCGGCATCCATTTCCGCCGCCATATACATGGCAGTGACTCCGGTTTCCTCCATACCTCTGAGGATAGCCCACTGCACAGGGCCACTGCCACGAAGCTCCGGCAGGATGCTGGCGTGGATGTTGATACAGCCCTTTGAGGGGATATCCAGGATCCTCTGGGGCAGGATCTTACCGTAGGCCACAACGGCGATACAATCGGGCTTAAGAGCCTTCAGCTCCTCATAAACTTCCTCATCACGGAAGCTTGTCGGCTGGTACACAGGCAGGTCATGGGCAAGAGCCAGCTTCTTCACATCGGACATTTCCAGCTTCATGCCACGGTTTTTGGGCATATCCGGCTTGGTGTATACCCCAATGATCTCATGGCGACTACCCAGAAGACTGCTCAAACAGGTGGCCGCAATATCCGGGGTTCCCATGAAAACGATTCTCATTCCTCTTCCTCCGTACCGTAGATCTGTTCCAGCTCCTCCTCGGAGAGCTTGTGGTAAGCGAACTCAGTGTATAAATGGCCATCCAAATGGTCGTTCTCATGGCAGAGGCAACGAGCGATCAGCTCTTCTCCCTCGATCTCGAACCAATCTCCGTAACGGTCCTGTGCCTTGGCCTTCACCCGCATGGGGCGCTTGACCAGCCAGTATTCTCCGGGTACGGAAAGACAGCCCTCCATGCCGTCCTGCTCTCCCTCGGTCTCAACGATCTCGGGATTGATCAGCTCCACAATCTCCTCTCCCAGATCTACCAAGAAGATCCGGCGAAGAATACCTACCTGAGGTGCGGCAAGACCCACACCGTTGGCATCCCGAAGGGTTTGTGCCATATCATCCAACAGCCCGTGGAGCTTATCGTCAAAGGCTGTGACGGGGCGACATTTTTTGTGCAAAATGGATTCTTCTTGCGTTAAAATCTTTCTCAATCCCATAGGGCAATTCTCCTATTCTTCTCCGCCTGCATCGGCATAGAGTCCGAGTCCGCGGTTATCTTTTTCCTTATGAAATTCACGGATCAAATGGGCCAAAAGCAACCGCAGATTCCGTGTATTTTTGCAAATCAGTGTAAGTCTGCATCGGTAAACAAAATTCACTCTGGGTATCTGACAGGGAGCAGGCCCAAGGATCCGAAGCTCCTCGTCCCGATAAAACGGGCTGTGAATATGGGTCAAAAGCTTCTGACGGAAGCGCTCCGCCCCCTGCCACAACTGATCCTCCTGCCGACCGTGAAAGGTCAGGCAGATCTGATCTCGGAAGGGCGGACAGCCACGGAGCCGCCGCAGGGGAAGCTCTGCTTCATAGAAGCCGTCATAGTCCTGACTTGCGGCCAAGAGGATCACCGGATGCTCCGGCGTCATGGTCTGGATCACAGCACGCCCCTCCAAAGCCCCTCTGCCGGCTCTGCCCACGACCTGAGTGATCATGGCGAAGGTGTTCTCCCCGGCACGGTAGTCCCCTACATAGAGGGACATGTCTCCGTCCAGAACGCCGACTAAGGTCACATTCTCAAAATCCAAGCCCTTGGTTACCATTTGCGTCCCCAGCAAAATAGGGATCCTCTCTTCCTTAAAACGTCTGAGGAGCTTCTCGTGGGGATTGGCGGCGGATACGGTATCCGCATCCATGCGAAGAACACTTCCCGATCCAAAGAGCTCTGTGAGCTGTTGTTCGATTTTCTGCGTACCAACCCCGACCTGCTTGTAATGACCGCCGCAAGCCTCACAGCGCTGAGGCACAGGTACAGAATAGCCACAGTAGTGGCACATCAGCCTGCCGTTGGCATGGTGGTAGGTCAGATGGTTGCTACAGCCGGGACAATCCGGCACATGACCGCAGTCCACACAGCACAGCAAACGACTGCTTCCCCTCCGATTGAGGAAGAGGATAGACTGGCGGTGATTCTGAATATTTTCCTCCAAGGCCTCGTAGAGGGATCTGCTGATAGGGGTGGGATTGCCATTGCGAAGCTCCTGTTTTAAATCTGCAATGTGAACAGACGGAAGCCTGCGGCGATTATAGCGCTGTTTCAAGGTGTACAGGCCGTAAACTCCCTCTTTGGCTTGGTACATGGATTGTACAGAGGGAGTAGCAGAGCCTAAGATCACCTTAGCCCCCTCGTGATAGCTCCGATAAATGGCAAGCTCTCTGGCATGGTAGCGAGGATTTTGCTCGGATTTATAGGTATGCTCCTGCTCCTCGTCTAAAATCAAAAGTCCCAGATTCTGCACCGGGGCAAAAACTGCCGATCGAGTGCCAAGAACCACAGTGGCTCTCCCCTCACGGATCTTCTTCCAGGTATCACAGCGCTCAGTCATCCTGAGACTACTGTGGATCACTGCCACCCGATCCTGAAAATGAGAGGTAAAGAGGGATAGAAGCTGGGGTGTCAGGGCAATTTCCGGCACCAGAACAATGGTGCCCCTTCCCTGCTCCAGCATATCATAGATCAGGCGAATATATACGGAGGTTTTTCCGCTGCCGGTCACTCCGTAAAGGAGAGAGACCTTCCTTTCCTCCCTCTTCAATCCCTCATAGGCAAGCTGTTGCTCCGGGCTGAGTACAGGAGGCTCTTTGGGCTCTGCTCCGGGTACATAAGGCAGGCGCAGTGCTGTCTCTTCCCGAAGGGAGATGAGCCCCAGGGCTACCAAGCGCTTAATGACCCCACTGTCTGCACCGGTATAATAGCTCAATTCCTTCCGAGAGCACTCCCCAAAATCTGCCAAAAGCTCTAAGACACTGCTTTGGATAGGCGCAGAGCGTTTCTTTTTCTCGGCAATGGCTCTTGCCTCCTGAACCGGAATGGCAAGGCTCAGGAGCTGTTCCACCTTATCCCGTACCTTACGGCTATGGAGAGTGGTAAGCTCCAAAAGTCCCTTTTCCGTCAAATAGCGCAGAGCCTTTTTCAGTGGAAGCTCTTCGAACTGTTTACGCAGCTCCTGCCAATCGGCAGTACCCCCAAGAGCCTGCAGACTTTCCATCACTGCCGTTGCCACAGGCTGACGGAGGATCTGTTCCCTCCAATTGTCTGTACAAATGCGGTAGCGATCCATTGTGCGAAACCACAGCCCACCGGGGATGACGGTTCTGACAGCATCATAGAAGGTACAGAAATATCGTTCACGCATAAAGGCCGCTAATCGGAGCATTTTTTCATCCAACAGCGGCTGTTCATCCAGAATTTCCTTCAGGCTCTTCAGGCCTGTCCCTTCTCCCTCCTCCAGAGCCAAGACAATGCCCTCCGCTACCCGATCCCCACGTCCAAAGGGAACCAGAACTCTCTGTCCCGTTTTGGGAGAAAGCTCCGTGGGAACGGCGTAGTCATAGGGCTTGTCAATGGCATAGACGGCGGTGGAAACGGCAATTTTAGCAATCATGGCAGTCACTCCTGCCTATGAGGCTCAGTCCTCGGTATTGCGCTCGATAGCGGCAGCCAGCTTGCCATCGGCAACCTCACAGATCGCCAGAGTCACGGGCTTCTCGGTCAGATGCACATTCTGCTGCTTGGCCTCAATGGCGATCTGACGGGCGCGGCGGGCAACGACATTGACCATAAGATAACGGCTGCTGATATTGCTGAGCAGTCTGGACATAGCGGGATAAAGCATATTAAAGTTCCTCCTCTAAATGAATGGGTCTGAATTCCGAACGGCAGCTTTCTGCCAGAAGTATGGCTTCCATTTCCTGTACAGCCTCGTCCACGTTGTCGTTGACTACAGTATAGCTGTATTCTTGGGCGTGACTGCACTCTTCAATGGCGATTTTCAGGCGTTTCTCCGCAACCTCCGGGGCGGTATCTCCCCTGCCATAAAGGCGGCGGCGAAGCTCCCCATAGCTTGGGGGAGCTATGAAGATAGAGATGGCATCCTTGCGGCGGCTCATGACCTGCAGAGCCCCCTGTACCTCGATCTCTAAAATCACATGGATCCCCTGCTCCAAAGCCTGCTGTACAGGCTCTGCGGGAGTTCCGTAATAATTGTCTGCATAGGATGCATATTCCAGAAGGGCATCCCGTGCGATCATATCCTCAAAGGAAGCTTTGTCAAGAAAGCGGTAATGTACTCCGTCGATCTCACCGGGTCGGGGACTGCGTGTGGTGGCGGAGACAGAAAAGCGCATGTTGGGATGTCGCTTCATAAGCTCCTTTAAAACAGTTCCCTTACCTACACCGGAGGGGCCCGATACGATCAAGATTTTGCCCTGTTTCATTCCTGTTCCTCCTCGTCGTAATATATTTCTCCTTCTTTGTCAGCAAGGCGCTTGGCAATGGCCTCCGGGGTAATGGCAGACAGGATCACATGATCCGTGTCCATGACCAGCACCCCACGGGTACGCCTGCCGAAGCTGGCATCTATGAGCATGGAACGCTCCTTGGCCTCCTGTACAAGGCGCTTGATGGGAGCGGAATCCGGGCTGACTACGGACAGTATCCGCTCTGAGGAGACCATATTTCCGAAACCGATGTTAATAAGCTTCATAGGCTCTTATTCAATGTTCTGGATCTGCTCACGGATCTTTTCCAGCTCTGCCTTGATCTCTACCACTGTACGGGCCTGCTCCAGGTCGTTGCCCTTAGATCCAATGGTGTTAGTCTCTCGGTTCATTTCCTGAAGGAGGAAGTCCAGCTTTCTGCCTACGGCTTCCTTCTGCTCCAGAAGATCAAGAAGCTGGGAAATGTGGCTCCGCAGACGAACCGTCTCCTCATCCACAGCGATCTTGTCGGCGTAATAGGCGATCTCCTGCAGCATACGGTTCTCGTCAAAGCTTGTATTCTCCAGGATCTCACGGATCTTCCCTTCCAGACGGGCTCTGTATTCCCGAAGGGTCACGGGACTGCGCCGTTCTACCTGCTCCACATAGGACAGGATGCTTGCGGCACGACTACGCAGATCCCTTGCCATAGCCTCACCCTCGGTCAGGCGCATGGTGTTATAGGCCTCCAAGGCCTGCTGTGCCACAGCGAGGATGTCGGCAATATTCTGAGACTCGTCCTCCTCCGGCTTCTCCACCATGAAGATGTCAGGCAAGCGGGATACGGCAGAGGTGGTAATATCCTCACGGATACCGTATTCCTCGGTCATGGTGTGCAGAGCCTTGAGATAGCCCTCCAGAACCGGTCGGTTAAGGGCGATCCTGACCTCCTCTTCCTCTGTGCTGTGGATACCGATGAAAACATCCACCTTGCCTCGGGAGACCTGCTCCTTGATAAGCTGCTTCACGGGCTCCTCCGCATAGCCGAAGGAACGGGGCATCTTGATATTACAATCCAAAAAACGGTTGTTCACGGAACGAAGCTCTACAGTAATTTCTCTGCCTCGCAGGGTCTGCACTGCCCGTCCGTAACCGGTCATACTACGAATCAATGTTCTATCTTCCCTTCTTGTTTATGTAATGTCTGCTGAATAAGTCGCTACTGCGACTTATCCCCACAGCTTAGCTGTGGGGACCTGTAAACACGGCTGTTTCAAGCCGTGTTCACAGGTTTGCAGGTATTATACACTGTGTTTTTTCCTTCGAGCATCTTGATGCTCGAAGGAAAGGTGCAAGGTTTTTTGCGGTTTCACCGCAAAAGCCTTGCACTTGGACAACGCAAAATAGTCCTGAAAGCCTTGGCTTGCAAGGACGATTGCGTTGTTCAGTACACATTATGTATCTTCTTAACGGCAACAATTGCACAGGCAATTCATGCATAGCAGGGAGGTACACAGGTCACAGCACTGATCCTGTCCGTTGTTGCCGTAGGTCTGTCCACGATAGGGGTATGCTCCCACCCCACAGGAGCTGAGAGCGCTGCGATATTCCATGTTGTTGGGCGCAAGATTCACCGCAATGGTGAAATTCTGTTTGGCCTCGTCCAGCCAGCCCCGTTGCTTGGCAATGACTCCACGGAGGAAGTACCATTCTCCCGTACGGCTTCCACGGCTGTCCAAGGCAGACTCGGCGGCATCCAACTGACCCATCTGGATCATGCGGCGGATGTCCTCATAGCGTTCCCCTTGGGCCGTGTTCTGTCTGTAGCCACTGTAGGGATTGCTGTTGCCGCCCCGAGAGGGGTCGGAGCTACCCTTGGTCAGGGCATCGTAGGCCTCGTTGATTTCCTTCATTTTCTCCTGTGCGAGATCTGCCAGAGGGTTATCTGTATACTTGTCGGGATGGTACTTCCGCACCAGCTCCCGATAGGCCTTCTTGATCTCTTCCTCCGATGCCCCACGGGAGACACCTAAAATCTCATAGGGATCCTTCATGCTTTGATCTCCTCTTACGGAAGCTGCCTGAGCTGACACTTTCCAGCACCGCCGGCAGTCCGAAATAGATAATGTTGTGTAAAATTTCTGTATTCTCCCCTGCTTCCAGAAGCTCCAAAGCGGAGGCCGCTAAACTGATCGAGCCCTCTATACTGTCTCTCAGTTCTGCCAGATCCTCAGAAGTCAAGCCCTGATCCGTCAAATGGTAGCGATAGCGCAGGGGATTGTAGCTATCTGTCTTAAGATCCTTGGGCAGATCCTCCAGCGCATCGACCAAATAGAGGTAGCGCCCTACATGGTACAGCAGAGTCTCCAGAATCCGTCGTTCTCTCTCATCCTTCACAGGAGCGCAGGCTTTTAGCATAGAGGCGAAGGCATCCGCAGGAGGATCTATACCGGGACATTTTTCTCCCTCCAGCTTATGGAGACGGTCTAACCGAGTGCGGAAGATCCCGTCCTCTCTCGGCCGCTTTGCCGCTGCTCTTCGGTAAGCTCTGCGATACAGCAACATGGCAAGACGTGCTCCAAGGGACTTTAGTCCGTGGCCGTCCTGCCCGGCATCGGCAAGCTTCCACCATGACAGAAGCACTGTCAAATCTGCGGTATATTCCAGCACATCGCTGTGAGGCATACAAGGTCTTTTACAAAAAGGTCTTGCAGGACAGAAGCAGGTGGAGAATTGCTCTTCCTTTTCCCTTGACAGAAGGAAATACAGGAAGGTCATATCATAATTCACCAGAAAGCGACAGTGTCCTCCGTACTGTTCCTTAAGACTCTGACACAGGCCACAGTAGGCGGCACGGTAACGGTGGAATTCTTCCTCTCTCAGGCGCTTTTTTAAGGGCAATACATATCCGAACATTCCTTATCCCCCCGATTGATCCTCTGCGTAGGCCACAATGCGGTATTTCGGGGGACGAAGCTTCAGGTGTTTGTTCAGCAGAAAAGCGGGAATCCAGCCTAAGAGGAAGCCACCTAAGGCGCACAGGGCGATCCTGTCCCATATACTGCCGAGAAAATAACCTGCCAGAAAGCCCACAAGGGGAAGCACGTACACCGTACATGCCCCAAGAAGTACCGTAGCGGAGGAGGATTCGATCCACACTCTCTCCCCCGGCCTTGCACCGATCAGGTTATCTGCTGTGACCTGTATGCTTTGGCTCACCGCTCCACAGCCACTGCACTTATGGCAGTCTCCGGAGCAGGCGCTCTCCCGTCGGAGAGAAACCACGGCACGGTCTCCCACAAGGGACTCAACCTTCACCTGTTGTCTCATCTGGTACTGTCTCCGGAATCTTTTCTACCACAGGAACAGAGTATTCTCCCAAAACACCGCAGCCGCTTTGAACGGGAAGAAGCACTTTCAGCTTCACGGTCTTGGTGGTATCATCATAGTCATTGGTCATATCTGCGCTGACACTGAGCATATCTGCTGTCAGGGAAATGATCTGCTTGGCATTGCCTCGAACGATCACAGGAATCCTGGACACACCGAAATCCAGTGTGCCGTTGTCATTCTCTCTGTGAATATCCGCAGGGCTGATATAGAAGGTCTTGGTGAACAGGTC